>JAUVQS010000094.1 GCA_030598025.1 Acidimicrobiia bacterium
ACACCATTTGGGTATTCGATGGCGACAATACGACTTTCTGGGCGCACTTCTTCCACCAGGTCGAAGTTCCCAACTCGGTGATCACGACGTTCAAATTCGGGATGCTCGGGCCGGAGTTGCCCAAGCGCTGGGAGCCAAGGTCGCCCATCCAGACCGGGTGGTGTGTTTTCTCATCGGTGATGGAGCGATGGGATTCCATCCTCAGGAACTCGAGACGGCGGTTCGAAACCAACTTCCCGTCATCTATGTGGTATTTGTCGATCTCCAATGGGGCATGGTCAAGATGAACCAGCAGTTCTCCTTGAAGCCGCTCAAGACGATTGTGCGGAAATCGTTCGGAGAAGATGAGACGATCAACACGGACTTCTCCGAGATCAAATTCGACGACCTAGCCCGATCGATGGGAGCGCACGGCGAGCGAGTCTCCAATCTCGAGGAACTCGCCCCGGCGCTCGAGAGGTGCGTTGCGTCAGGGATTCCATCGGTCGTTCACGTCGACGTCGACCCGGTCACGCACATGTGGGCACCGGCCCTGCGATCATTCAAGGACATGCACCAGGAACCGTCGCGCTAGGGCGACTCTCCGGGGAGGCGGTGTTCGCGCTCGGGTTTCCTCCTCCGAAGGGGGAGGTGGTCGCCGGTCCGGAGGGCCGGGGAGAGGAGGAGGCAGCCTGGAGAACACCCAACAGAAGCGTCGCACCGTCGCGAAACAGATCACCCAATGGGGGACTATCCGTGAGGCGAAGACACTCCGGCGTCGAGCATGAGTTTCTGAAGCTCCGGCTCTAGGCGAGTCAGTTCGGCTTGGAGCTTGGACCAGGCGCCGATTGCTCCCTGGAGGTCGCCGGCCTCGGCCACGTCGTTCAAGTCCTGGGACGCCGCAAAGACTGCCGCGGCTCCGAGGAGGCCCGAGCTGCCTTTGATGCGATGAGCGGCCTTGGCGACTGGATCCAGGTCTTCGCGTTCCATTCCCTCTGTGATCGCTTCGACGAGCGGTGGTAGCTCACCGATGAAGAGGCCTGCCATTTCGGCCAGCACGTCGAGGATTCCTTCAACCCGGGCCAGACCATCTTCACGATCGAAAACGGAAGGTTGGTTCGGTTCTTCGGTGACCTCCGGCCTATCGCTGGGAATCGCGTCGTGGGAGACAATCTGCTCGAGTGTGGCGAATAGCTCTTCTGCTCGGAACGGCTTGGCTAGGAACCCGTCCATACCGGCTTGCAGACACATGTCTCGATCTGAATCCATCGCATGAGCGGTGAGGGCGATGATCGGGATGTGAGTTACGCCGATCTCGTTGTTGCGAATCTCCCGAGTGGCTTCCAGGCCGTCCATTCCCGGCATCTGGACATCCATCAATACCGCGTCGAACGTTCCCTCGCCAACCGCTCGCACAGCCTCGTAACCGTTCTCCACGGCCACCGCAACGTGACCTCGCTTCTCGAGAAGACGGAGCGCTAGACGTCGGTTCGTTGGACTGTCGTCGGCGACCAGGATTCGCATCCGCGATCGGCGCTCTCGAATCCAATGGCGGGTGATGATCTGATCGGGACGGGACGGCCCGCTCATAACTCGTACCATCTCTAGGAGTTCCGAGGCACCGTAGGGCCTGGCCAGATAACCGGCGACGCCGATCTCCCGGTACTCACCAGCTTCGCCGCGTCGGCCGGAAGTCGGGCAGGCAATAACCGGGATACCTGAGAACTCTCCCAATCTCATTACCCGCGAGGCCATCTCGAAGGTAGTTCGTTCAGTGTCGACGATGATCACGTTTGGTCGGCGATCGAGCTTCTCGACCTCGAGCATTACCTTGACGGCCGATGAGAGGTCGGTTGCCCCGACCGATGAGATGTTGCCCTGACGGAGCATCTCGACGATATTTCGATGTGTCGCCGTCGAGTCCGTGAGGAGAAGGGTCTGGATGATTCCGGAGGCCGCCGGACCGAGGGACTGGAGTAGAACAGCGGTGTCGTCCGCCACTCCCAACTTCGCGGTGAAGTGAAACGTGCTGCCGGAACCGAGGGTGCTTTCGACCCAGATCCTTCCACCCATCTTTTCGACCAATTCGGCGGTGATTGTGAGACCGAGGCCCGTGCCGCCGAACCTTCGGGTTGTAGATCCGTCCACTTGGGCGAATGCCTCGAAGATCTGCTCTTGCTTGTCCTGCGGTATTCCAACTCCGGTATCGGCGACGGATACATGCAGGTCGAACTCGGTCTCGCTGATGTTCCCTGCTCGGACATTCACATGGACCCGCCCAACATTCGTGAACTTGACCGAGTTCCCGACCAGATTGAAGAGGATTTGGCGCAGCCGTCCGGGGTCGCCGACAACTGCATCCGGAAGTTGTGGGTCGAGTTCGTATTCGAGCGCCAGTCCCTTCTCGGCTGCCCTCACCGCGATCGTTCGGATAGTGTCTCCGACGGTCTCAGCGAGGCTGAATGGAATGGATTCGAGTTCCAGTCGCCCCGCCTCGATCTTCGATACGTCGAGTAGGTCGTTGACGAGCGTGAGCAGGCCGTCGACGGAGAGCTTCACCGTTCCGAGGTACTCCCGCTGCTCGGCGGTCAGATCGGTAGAGAGGGTCAACTCGGTCATGCCGAGGATGGCGTTCATCGGGGTTCGAATCTCATGGCTGACGTTGGCGAGGAACTGCGACTTGGCTTCCGTTGCGCGTTCTGCCGTTTCTTTGGCTACTCGCAAGTCGCTTTCCGCCATCCGTCGCTTCTGCTCGGTCCTGATCGCGTCGCTGAGGGTGGCGACGGTGGCTACAAACGGTTCCAGTTCTTGCGCCAGTTCCTGGGAGTAGCCGCCGGGACGATTGGCTACCGCGAACGCACCGGTGACAGACCCGTCCTGTCCGAAGGGGATGACCATGATCGAGTCGATGCCGGTCGCGCCGTCGGCGAATAGGGCGAGGTCGTCGCTCGTTGGATGGTCGGCGATGATGACTTCACGGGTACCCAGCGCCAGGCCGATGAGTCCACCAGGCGCTGCCGCGGATGTTGGAGTGGTTGCTGCCCACCCCTCGCCCCTAGTTGCCTGCAGCCGCAAATGTCCGGCCTCGTCCATTTCGGTGATTACTCCCGACGGGCTCCTCGTCAGTTCGAGTAGATCGTCCAGCAAAGGTCCGTACTGGTTCACCCGATCCGTGTTGTCCTGAATGAACCGCCTCTGCGCCCTGGCCACGTGGTCGAGCAGAGTGTTCTTGCCGGCCAGATCGCGCTGCGTCTTCTTGAGTCGCGAAACGTCGATAATCGAGAGCACGACTCTGCTCAGATCGGTGTCGCCGTCTTCGTCTGGCGGCGCCTCCCAATGCATGACGCAGTCGATCGGGTTGCCCTTGACCGTGAGGCCCGAGAATTCGATGTAGAAACTGGACCGCTCCTCCCAGATCGCCATGAGCTGTTCGAGGAAGGCCAGATTGGTACCTGCGTCGATCGTCGCGGGATTGATCGAGCCGAGTAAATCTGCGCGGCTGGTCGCCTCGATGAGGTCGACTCCTGCGTCGTTGACGTCGGTGACTTTGATGGCGGTGACCGCCTCATCAAATAGGTCGGGATTGTCGCTCAGGTGTAGCCGGAGGTTCGTGACTCCCTCAGCGCGGAGCCGATCGAGAACCGCGGCAGTGCCCCGATAATCCTCCTGCCAGATCGAGGTTGGCGTGCTGTCGAATAGGGCCCGGTAGCTGAGTTCGCTGGTCCGGACGGCGCTCGAGATTCGGTGCAGAGCACCGGCGATGATGACGAATACGGCGATCTGGAGAGCCATCGTGAAGATGTGAGCTTCGCGTTCCTCGGCGAAGACTCCGGAGCCCTGGTCGGCTGCCCAGAGAATCTGCAGTGCCCAGATCGCTCCCAGGTAACCGATGTACCAGAGTCGATATCGTTTCTCTACGAACAGCAGTCCGACCGCGCCGATGGCCGCTACCCCGACGAGCAATGGGCTCCATCGTTCTGCAGGTTGGACCGGCATCTCGATGGCCGCCAGGGTCGCCACAACGAGTATCAGCTGGGGGGCGTTGATGCTGTCACGATTGACCTGCAGGAAGGCGAATCCGGCCGTCACGATCGACAGGGCTGCCAGGAAGGCGACTCCGGGATCCTGCAGGACTATCGCCGCGATGATGAGCGGAACGCCCAGACCGATGCCGCCCCAGCTGAGGCCGCGCACCACGGTTCGCTCGATGGCGGATGCTGTGTTCTCGACAACGTTCCGTTGCGAGGCGGCGTCGAGTTCTGTCCCTGTTCCCTGCGACTCAGGCATGACTACTTTGTCGGTCGGTCAGGGCGGACTCTTGAAGTGTTTGAGAATGTCTCTCGGATCAACCGTCGGCAGATTCTGGGTCGGTGATCTCGTTGAGCGCTAGCGTGGTGTTCGGTAGTCCGGCGAGTCGACGGCACGGAGGTCGAGTTGACGCCCCTTGATCAGGTGGAACTCAACTTCAACGAGACAACGCTTACGTTGTTGAAAACTGGCCTCCCATTCTGAGGTCGACCGGGTGGTTTCGGTCGACATTCGCTCCGGTCGCAACCGCCGCGGCGTCACCCACCATGATCTAGATGTACGCGATCCGGCCCTCCCGGAGATTGTGTTAGAGGAACGGATCGACCGGGTGGTGCATCTGGCCGCCGTCGTGACACCACACCCAAATCAAACGCGAGAGTTCCTGCATTCGGCCGACGTGGAAGGGACTGCGAACGTGCTGACTGCCTGCCGGGACGGGGGAGTGGATCATCTCACGGTGATGAGGCGGCGGATCGAGCGAGCGGCTGGATCGCAACGCCGGTTGATGGACATCTAGCCGGAGGACGAGCAGACGCTGAGATAGGTTCCGCATCAGCACCCTGTTCCGCTATCGTGGCGTCTCGATGATCCAGCAGCCGTTCGTTGAAGTGCCGCCCCAGGGGGCGGCCTTCTTTGTGTCCGGACCACGATGCGCTGTCGTGTTGGTCACCAGGGAACGGCGAATCGAAGGAGGCACGGAATGACCACAGCACGCACCACCGAGCACCTCCCCTTCGGGGAGAAGCGAGACCCCCGGTTCTTCGGCCGGGACATCCTTTCCGTATCGCAGTTCGATCGATCGGATCTCGACACGATCTTCGCGGTCGCCCATGAGATGCGCGGGATGGTCGAGCGGATCGGAACCTTCGATCTGCTCAAGGGCAAGGTGCTAACTAACTTGTTCTACGAACCGTCGACCAGGACTTCGTCGTCGTTCGTCGCGGCGATCGAGCGCCTCGGCGGCAGTGTCATTCAGATCAACAACGTCACCTACTCATCAGTTTCGAAGGGCGAGTCGCTTCCCGACACGATCAAGACACTCGAGTCGTATTCGGATGCGATCGTGATCCGCCATCCCGAGAAGGGCTCGGCGGCCGAGGCTGCCGCTGCTGCCGCCAAACCGGTCATCAACGCCGGTGACGGTCCGGGCGAGCATCCCACTCAAGCGCTGCTCGACGCCTTCACCATTCTCGAGGAGATGGGCACGCTCGACGGACTCACGGTGACCATGCTCGGAGATCTGAAATACGGTCGGACGGTACATTCGCTCGCCAAGCTCCTGACCCTGTTTGACGTGAAGATCAACTACGTGTCGCCGGAGATCCTCAAGATGCCTGCCGAACTCGTGGCGGAAGTGGGCGCGGCCGGCATCACCCAACTTGAAACACCCGATCTCGATGCGGTGCTGCCGAATACCGACATCCTCTACGTCACGCGGATCCAGAAGGAGCGCTTCGAGAACGTCGACGAGTACGACCAGGTCAAGGATTCGTACGTCATCACCGCAGAGACGATGACGAGGGCGAAGGAGCAGATGGCGGTGCTTCATCCGCTACCGCGTGTCGGAGAGATTGCCAGGGAGGTCGACGACGACCCCCGCGCCGCCTACTTCCGCCAGATGGAATACGGCATGTATGTGCGGATGGCGTTGCTGGCGCTGGTGCTCGGCCGCGCCTGACAGGCCAATGCGAATTGCGAGTTGCGAACCGCGCCCCCTCACGAACCCGAGCGGGCTAACAGCTCAGCGGCTCATTTTCCGCCTCTTCTGCAGACGGATGTTGAGCAGCATCAGCGACACGGTGATGAAGAAGATCGCCGCACCGAAGACGTTCACCTGAGCCGGGACGCCAACGCGGGCCGCACCCCAGATATACAGTGG
>JAUVQS010000025.1 GCA_030598025.1 Acidimicrobiia bacterium
GCTCGGTCAATGAGTCACCGGCACCGTTTACCTGATGTCTTGGGCTCACAGGGTGGGCATTCTTCCCTTGGGAGTCGCCCACATCAGCACTCGGCGCTAGCTCTACCGTTATCTGGAACACGCGGACGCGGGTAGCGCATATTCACGCGATGGTCAGGCTTGGGAGCGCATCCAGTTCCGAGCCGAACCGGCATTATGCGCTAGGTCCGCCCCCAGGAGCAGCTCCCCCTGGCCCCGCCCCTTAGTTTCGGCCGGGCTGGGCCCCGCCCCACCCAACCCGTCAATGCACGCAGGTTCTGTCACTTCTATTTGATACGGTGACCAAATGGATATAGACACCTATCACATAGAAAGCGTGTACGATTGGTGTATGAGTCGAACGAATATCGATATCAACGACCGCGTGCTCGACACCGTCATGCGCCGCTACGGGTTGCGGACCAAGACTGAGGCGGTTGATTTGGCGCTGCGCAGATTGGCGGGCCAACCTATGACGATCCAGGAAGCTTTGGATATGCGCGGCTTCGAAGGAATCGACCAGATTCCCGATGACGAGTTCGCCGGATGATCCTCGTCGATACATCGGCGTGGGTGGAATTCGACCGAGCAACCGGCTCACCGACGGACAAGTATCTGACCGGACTCATCGCTTCTGATGCGGGCATCGCGGTCACCGAACCGGTCTTGATGGAATTCCTGGCGGGTGCCCGGGATGACGCGGCGACACGACAGCTTCGTAGACTCCTGACCTCCTTTCACTGGATTCCTGCTGATGCCGGTACCGACTTCGAGGGGGCTGCCACTGCCTACCGAAAGTGTCGGGCTGCGGGCATCACCCCTCGTGGGCTGGCTAATTGCTTGGTTGTTGCCATTGCCATCAGAACTGGTAGCAAAGTGCTGGCTGCCGACTCGGACTTCGCGCGGATGGCCACAATCCTTCCCCTTCGAATCGAGTCAGTTCCTGCCTGATGGTGCCCCAGCGTCCCTATCCGCCGATTCGCAACTCATCTGGCAGAGGGAACCATCTGAGGTGTTCGAAGTCGGCAGTCACGTCCGGCATGCCCAGCGGGCTGGGAAGGTCGCTCTGGGCCTCTGCGAGAATCGTCCGTGCCTCCTCGAAGTAGCCGGCCAGTTCGTGCTCCGCCGCTTCGTGGCGCCGATGGGGCCACTCCATCTTGCCACTCTCATACGACACGTCGAGCAGGCTCATCGGCGCTTCCTTGACAGGGCACCGATGTCTCCATATCCCCGACTCGGGTTCGAAGCGGTAGAGAGGTAGCAGTTTCCATCCCTCCGCGGCAACTAGATGCACGGCCTCGAGGATGTACTCGAAGACGGTGTCCGAGATGAAATAGTTGAAGTTGACGCGAACCCAGCCGGGCTTGATGCCCTCGCACCCCCGATCGATCTCACGTTCGAACTCGTGGGAGGTCTCCAGGTCGATTCCGAGCAGGCGATGACCATACGGTCCGGCGCATGAGCAGCCACCCCGCGACTGGATACCGAAGAGATCATTGAGGATCGCCACCACGAAATTGTGGTGCAGGTAGCGCTCGCCGTGCTTGACCACGAAGGACACGATGGACAAACGCTCCGCCTCGTGATTGCCGAGTACCTCGAGGTTGGGATTCTGCTCCCAGGAGCGGATGGCGCGGCGGATGAAACGTTCCTCGCGATCGCGAATCTCCTCAACGCCGACCGCATCCTTCAACTGGAACACCAGACCGGCCCGAATCGACTCGACGATCGCCGGCGTTCCGCCTTCCTCCCGGTGCTCCGGATCCTCGAAGTAGTGGTGGTTGTCGGGATTCACATACCAGACCGTCCCTCCACCCGGCACGTCCGGGACACGGTTGGTAAAAAGCTCACGCCGGGCGATCAGCAGGCCGGGGGTTCCGGGCCCTCCGATCATCTTGTGGGGAGAGAGGAATATGGCGTCCTTGTAGGCAAGGTTTCCGTCGTCGGCCGAACCCATATCGACTCCCACATATGGGGCGGCTGCTGCGAAGTCCCAGAAACTCAGAGCCCCGTGCTCGTGCAGGATGGTGGAGACGGCGTCCCAATCGGTGAGAATCCCGGTCACATTCGAGGCGGCCGAGAACGAGCCGATTCGGAGCGGGCGGTCGGCATAGCGTTCGAGTTCCCTCCGCAATTGATCGAGGTCGACATGGCCGTCGGCGTCCTCATCGATCGTGACGACATCGGCGAAAGATTCTCGCCAGGGCAGTTCATTGGAGTGGTGCTCGTAGGGCCCGATGAAGATGACCGGACGTTCGTCTGCCGGAATGTGTTGAACGAGATGATGAGTGTCCTCGAGATTCGATGGGATGCTGAGGCCCATCACTCCGATCAACTTGTCGATCGCTCCGGTCGAACCGCTTCCCGTGAAGATGATGGCGTGTTCGCCGTTGGCACCGGTGCAGCGTCGGATCATCGCCCGAGCGTCTTCGCGAAATCTGGAGGTTTGCAGTCCGGTTCCGGAGGATTCGGTGTGGGTGTTGGCGTACAGCGGGAGGACCGCTTCCCGGATGTAGTCCTCGATGAACGAAAGCGCCCTCCCCGACGCCGTGTAATCGGCGTAGATCACGGGGCGGGGCCCGAACGGTCCGTCAACTACATCGTGCTTCCCGATGACGGAATCCCGAATCGTGGTAATCAGCTGTTCATTGCTCATCAGGTCGAATAGTAGGCGACATCGCGGCTGCATCTGGATAGGTCAGGTGACTGCAGTCGTCAGAATGGCTACGCTCAATCCATCATGATGACGACGACTGCTCCGTGGTGGTGGCCCACAGTTTGAATGGGCCCCAGGCGCGAGTAGATGTGACATGCCGGAGCCCCGTGGGCCCGGCGTTTCTTTAGGAGAGACAGTGACCAAGCGAACAGTGTTCTCGGGAATCCAACCCACCGGTAGCTTGCATATCGGCAACTACCTGGGCGCTCTCAGGAACTGGGTGGATCTTCAGAACGACTACGACACGATCTACTGCGTGGTCGACATGCACGCCACGACCGTTCCGTACGATCCGCAGGAACTCCACCAGAGCCGGGTGCTCACAGCGAAGCTGTTGATGGCCGTCGGTGTCGATCCTTCCCGGTCGCTGCTCTACTTCCAGAGCCAGGTGCCCCAACACGCAGAATTGTCCTGGATTCTCGGATCGATGACGCCTCTCGGTGCTCTGAACCGGATGACCCAATACAAGGAAAAGGCTGAGAGGGCGGGCCAGATGCTGGGTTTGTACTCTTATCCCGTCCTCATGGCCGCGGACATCATGGTGCACAAGGCGCACGCGGTGCCCGTCGGTGACGACCAGACCCAGCATCTGGAGCTAACCAGAGACCTTGCCGAGCGGTTCAACAATCGCTTCGGATACACATTCCCTGTTCCCGATCAGATCACGCCGAAGCGCGGCGCGCGCATCATGTCGCTCCAGGATCCGACGGCGAAGATGTCCAAGTCGGATGACGATCCACGTGGCGCGGTTCTTCTGCTGGACTCCGCCGATACGATCGTCAAGAAGTTCAAGTCGGCGGTTACCGACTCTGAACGAGAGGTCCGCTACGACCGGGAGAAGAAGGCCGGGATCTCGAATCTTCTCGACATTCCCTCGATCCACACGAGCAAGCCGGTTGCCGATCTCGTGGATGAGTACGTCGACGCAGGGTACGGGGACTTCAAGGTCGCTGTTGCGGAAGCCGTCGTGGAGGGTCTGGCTCCGATTCGCAACGAGTACAACGCCCTCGATGATGCCGAAGTGTCCCGGATCATGGCCCGCGGTGCTCTCGACGCCCGCACCCGTGCCGAGCAGGAGATGGCCGATGTCCGGACCAAGGTGGGCCTGGGGGCATAAGACGTACTCCGTATCACAAGTACCAAGTACTAGGTACCAGGTACCTCTACTGAAGGCTCGTGAAGTAGTCCGCTCCGGCCACGAAGATCACCAGCCAGAGGTTGAATCCGGCATGTGTGAAGATCGCCGGACCAAGCCGGTCGTGCTTCAAGGTCAGCCAGGCAAGGGGAACTGCCACCAAAAACAACTGTGGGATGAGGATCCCGAACTGGATCAGCCAATTCGGATCCGAGAGATCCACGGACAAGATGTGAACGCTCGCGAAGACGAGAGACGACACAATGATCGTTGCCCGGACCGACATCCTCCTCTTCAAGGACCGCAAGAGGACTCCGCGGTAGGTCAGTTCTTCGACGACGGGAGCCAATAACGCCGCAGATACCGACAAGACGACCAGCCCTAGCAGTGGCAACTCCGAGTCGGCGGCTACGTCGACAATCGTCTGGCCCGATTCGTCCAAACCGGCAAGTTCGTAGATCGGCAGGAAGACCAACGCGATCACGAACTGGAGGGCGAGCCCGGTGAGGATGTAGAACAGGTCGCCCGGCTGGATATCGAAGCGGAGGCCTTCGGTGAGGGTGGTTCCACGGCGTTTGACGATCCAGGCCAGCACTGCGAATTGGCCGATGTATTGGGCCGGCAGCAGGATGATTATGGAGGTGGTCAGGTCGTCGGCGCCGACGCCGTCCACGGCCACCATGATCAGGCTCACGACGAGGGCCGTCGCGAAACCGGCCAGCGCCACCAGCACGACATCGCCGATGGTGAAACGGGGTTCAGTTGTCGGAGTGGCGCTTTGCTCGGTCACGACCGGAGAGGGTAGTTGGCCATTGGCCATTGGCTACTGGCCCCTGGCCGGTGGATCGCGACAAGGGTTGTCTAGAGGCTTCCCGGTAAGTTATCGATTGGCAATCGGTTGGTGGTTCTCGCCGCGCCACTTCCGCACGATGCACAGGCCAATGGCCAGAGGCCAGTAGCCCTTTGACTCGCGACCCGCGACTCGGAACTCGCGACTCGGAACTCGCGACTCGCGGCCCGCGATCCGCGACTCGCGACTCGCGACCCGCGACCCGCGACTCGCGACCCTGCACTCCTGGTACCGTGGCCGGACCATCCGGGTGGAGGTTCTGGTGGAGATCGATATCGGCATTGGCAAGACCGGTCGTCGGGCATACGGCTTCGATGACATCGCAATCGTCCCCAGTCGGCGCACGCGGGATCCAGACGATGTTGACATCAGCTGGCAGATCGATGCGTTCCAGTTTGAGTTGCCGATGATGGGTTCCGCGATGGATTCAGCCATCAGTCCGGCAACCGCCATCGAGATCGGTCGGCTGGGCGGCCTGGGTGTTCTCAACCTCGAGGGTCTGTGGACGCGCTATGAGAATCCCGACGTCTGTTTTGAGGAGATCGCCGAGTTGTCGCCCGAGAAGGCGACTCGTCGAATGCAGGAGATCTACCTCGAGCCGATCAAACCGGAACTGGTGGGTCAACGGATCGACGAGATGAAGTCGACGGGAATAGTGACGGCGGCCAGCCTGACCCCTCAGCGGGTAGGCGGCCTCTACCGCCGGGCTCTAGACGCCGGTCTCGACATTCTGGTCATCCAGGGAACCGTTGTCTCGGCCGAACATGTTTCGACGCAGACCGAGCCGCTCGACCTCAA
This sequence comes from Acidimicrobiia bacterium, assembly GCA_030598025.1. Classification (GTDB taxonomy): domain Bacteria; phylum Actinomycetota; class Acidimicrobiia; order Spongiisociales; family JAHEDJ01; genus JAHEDJ01. Next base: position 5,518 of record JAUVQS010000025.1, read on the forward strand.
GCGGTTCATTGCCGATCTCGAGGTGCCGGCCATCGTGGGTGGATGCGCCTCTTATTCAACAGCACTGCACTTGATGCGGACGGGTGCGGTTTGTGTTTTGGTTGGCGTCGGCCCGGGGGCGGCGTGCACTACTCGCGGAGTTCTCGGCGTTGGAGTACCTCAGGCAACTGCGATTGCGGATGCCGCCGGAGCTCGCATTCGCTACCTGGATGAGACCGGGCGTTATGTCCATGTCATTGCCGACGGCGGCATGCGGACCGGCGGTGATGTGTCGAAGGCTATTGCCTGCGGCGCCGACGCGGTCATGATTGGCTCTCCGCTCGCGGCGGCGGCTGAAGCTCCGGGCAGTGGTTCACATTGGGGCATGGCGACGTTCCATCCGACGTTGCCGCGCGGTGCTCGAGTTCAGGTCGGCAATCTCGGAACTCTCCAGGAAATCCTGACCGGTCCTGCCCATGAAAACGACGGTCGCCGTAACCTCTTCGGCGCTCTACGAGTGTCGATGGCGACGACGGGTTACGCCAACCTGAAGGAGTTCCAGAAAGCTGAAGTGATGGTGGCGCCCTCACTCCAGTCGGAGGGGAAGGCCTTGCAGCGATCGCAACGGGTCGGGATGGGTTGATGCCCGACGGGTCCGAGGTGTTGGCAGGGCAGGCGTCGACCGGCGACTTTGATCGCGTCCTCGTCGTCGACATGGGCGCTCAATACGCCCAATTGATAGCGCGGCGCGTTCGTGAGGCTCATGTCCTCTCTGAGATTGTGCCGCGCGATATCACTGCAGATCAGATCAGGGCGCGCAACCCGGTCGGAATCATCGTGTCGGGGGGACCTGCTTCCGTCTACTCGGACGATGCCTACGAGATGAACAAGGGAGTGTTCGAGGCGGGCGTCCCGGTCTTGGGCATCTGCTACGGACACCAGTTGCTGGCCCACTCACTGGGTGGCACGGTCGAGAGAACGGGGTCGGCCGAGTACGGAAAGACCGCACTAGAGGTCGTCGGTGATTCGGTGTTGTTCTCAAACCTGCCCCCCCGCCAGGACGTATGGATGAGTCACAGTGATTCGGTCGTAGCCGCCCCCGAGGGGTTCTCCGTCACCGCTTCGACGGCGGGTTCGCCGGTGGCGGCCATGGAGGATCGGGGGAGGGGACTCTTCGGTGTGCAGTTTCACCCGGAGGTGATCCACACGCCCAGGGGAACCGAACTGCTGCAGCGTTTCCTGTATGAAGGCTGTGGCGCCCGACCGACCTGGACCCACCACTCCATCATCGAACAGTCGGTCGACGCGATTCGTGCTCAGGTCGGCGATCAGAAGGTGATCTGCGGACTGTCTGGTGGCGTCGATTCATCGGTCGCCGCGGCGCTGGTGCAGAAGGCGATCGGAGGTCAACTGACCTGCATCTTCGTCGATCACGGCCTTCTGCGAGAAGGCGAGGCCGAGCAAGTCGAGGCGACGTTCCGTGACACCTTCCATGTCAATCTCATCCACGTGAAGGCGGAGGATCGGTTCCTCCAAGCTCTCTCCGGCGTGACCGATCCGGAATCGAAACGGAAGATCATCGGCGAGACGTTCATCCGGGTGTTCGAGGACGTGGCGGCCGAGTTGAAAGACACTTCATTCCTGGTCCAGGGCACCCTCTATCCAGACATCATCGAGTCGGGGACAAAGGACGCCGCCAAGATCAAGAGCCACCACAACGTTGGAGGGTTGCCCGATGACATGCAGTTCGAACTCGTCGAACCGCTGCGCGATCTATTCAAAGATGAGGTTCGCTCGGTAGGCGAAGAGCTCGGATTACCGCCCGAGATCGTCTGGCGTCAACCATTCCCGGGTCCCGGACTGGCCATTCGCATCATCGGCGACATCACCCGGGCACGGCTTGACATATTGCGGGCAGCCGACTCGATCATCGTCGAAGAGGTACGAAAGGCCGGTCTCTACAGCGAGTTATGGCAGTCGTTCGGCGTTCTTCCACTCATCAAGACGGTAGGTGTGCAGGGCGACGGCCGGACGTACGCTCACCCTCTGATCATCCGGGCAGTGACCAGCGACGACGCGATGACGGCCGACTGGGCCCGAATCCCCTACGACGTACTCGAGGCGATGTCGTCGCGAATCATCAATGAGGTGCCTGAAATCAACCGTGTTGCCTACGACATCTCCTCGAAACCCCCGGCCACGATTGAGTGGGAATAAGAACGTACCAAGTACCAGGTACCAAGTACCAGGTACCAGGACTCTGGCTACCGGTCAGAAACCCTCAAGACGCCCCTGAATAAGGCCGATACGGGTTGAAGATATGAAACCAGAGGTAGCCCGTGGACTGGAGTGACAACCAAGAACTCCAAGCTATCTTCCGTGAGGAGGTAGCTGAGCGATCTCGCAGCCTGATTGAGGGCGGCAGATCGCTCGCTGGTGGGCAGCTAGACGACGCCGCCATGAATGACCTCGCCAGGGACGGCCACACCATCAAAGGCAATGCCCTGGTCATGGGCTTCCCGACCCTCGCCGAGGCGGGCAAGCTCCTTGAATCCACCTGGAAAGAGCTTCGAGAGGGCCAACGCGAGCCATCGGGCCAACTCGGTGAGCTTCTTGCGCGAGTCGCTTCCCACTTGCTGCCTACTGTTGATATCGAAGGTCGCGATGAACCCCGGGAGTTGCTGGCCGCTCTGGCTGCGATTCGCCAGTTCATGTCCGGCGATGATGACCCACCGCCGGACGACCCGGGTTCCGGGCCCGTAGGCAGACCGGCTACCACCTCTTCAACAGGCGAGGAATCTTTCGCTCCGCCGGACCCAGGTGGCGCGTCGGCCGTCCTACATCCACCAACGCAGGTCCATCATCGAAGGTCCGGTGCCGATACGGCGGACGGTGGCGATCCGGTAGATCTTGGGGGATTGCTGGCCGCGATCGAGGGACGAGTGATCGGCGATGCAACCAGGGTTGAGTCGTCGAAGCTTTTTGAGCTGATCAATCGGTTCGTTGAGGTCAAGCTCGACATGGAATCGCTCGCGCAGGGACTGAGGGAGCTACGGACGGCTGTGGCCGCCGGCCCGGACGAGGTTGCCGCTCTGGCCGCCACCTGGGAGGGATCGGTAGCCCGTCTCGAGCAGTCTCTCGATGAACTGCAAACCCAGGCTCTGGATCTTGCCACCGTACCGCTGCGTGAGGTGACGGACACCTTCCCGCAACTCGCCAACTACCTCGGGCGTAGAACCGGAAAAGAACTCCGCTTTGAACTGATCGGTGATGATGTTGAAGTAGATCGGCAGATCGTTGAAGCGCTGCGCGAACCGCTTCGTCACCTTCTGGTAAACGCCATCGACCATGGGATTGAAACGCCCCGTGAGCGCGTCGACGCCGGCAAGCCCTCCACGGCAACGGTTTCAATCCGGGCAAGTGTGACGGATCACCGACTCGTGGTCACCGTCGAAGATGACGGCCGAGGAGTCGACTGGGATCGGGTTCGGGAAGTGGCAGAGGAAGGCTCCGAAGGCACGTCGCCCCTATCCGGTGACGAATTGGGGCGGACACTTTTCGGCTCCGGCTTCTCGACGATCGCCGAGCGCAACGACCTCAGTGGAGACGGCGTCGGTTTGGCGTCAGCCTCGGAAGTGGCCGCCGACATGAACGGCGGGTTACGGTTGGAGACGTCGCCTGGTGGCGGAACCACCGTAACGCTCACGCTGCCGGCGTCGCTGGCCATGCAGGATGTCTTGCTCGTTCGGTCCGACGGTCACCGTTGGGGAATCCCGGAGGTGGCCGTGCTGGCCACGTTCCCGGTGGCTGCCGCAGAAATTCACCCCGGGGCCAACCGGATGGAGCTTTGGTACGAAGGGCACACTCTGCCGCTCTCATCGTTCGCTTCCGCCGTTGGCCTGCCGGAAACTGAGGAGCCCAACGACATCGTTGTGCTCTCGACTCGCCTCGGCACGGTGGCGCTAACGGTTCCCAAGGTTGAAGGACGGCGCCAGGTCGCCGTCAAGGGCCTCGGACCGGTGCTGGCCGGTTCTCCCCATCTGGCCGGTGCAGCGCTGCTCGGAGGAGGTGAGGTCGTGGTCGTTGTCGACCCCGATCAACTCGCCGATCGCGTTCGATCGGTCCCGCGACCGGTGAAGCAACGTCCGAAAGTATTGGTGGTTGATGACTCGCAGGGCGTCCGCCAACTCGTGGGAGCGGCGCTGTCCGGGCAGGGGTTCGACGTGGTCGTCGCCTCCGGTGCACCTGAAGCTTTGGATGAACTGGTTAGGTCCGACTTCGATGCTCTGGTCGTCGACTACCAGATGCCTGGGCCCGACGGCGTCGAACTCGTGGAAGAAGTCCGGGCCGGGTCCCGGTCTTTGCCGGTCATTATGGTGTCTGCGGTCGCAACCGCGGAGGACCAGGATCGCGCCTGGAAGGCGGGAGTCGACGCCTATCTCGACAAGTTCGACCTGCGCAAAGGCGCGCTGGTTGACACGCTGCGCAACTTATTGCAGATGCGAGGCGTCACGTTCGAGGAGCGACCTGCATGAAGGTATTGATCGCCGACGACAGTCCCGTCATCCGGCATGCGGTAGCCGCTCTGCTGAGCAACAACGGCATCGATGCCGTGACTGCCGAAGACGGCATCGAAGCTATCCAGAAGTTCTACGCGGAGATGCCCGACCTCGTTCTGTTGGATATTCAGATGCCGGGGATGACCGGTTACGTTGCCTGTCGCCTCCTCAAAGAGGACTGGACCGTTGCCAACATTCCGGTTCTAATTCTCACTGCACACGACTCGGCTGAAGATCGTTATTGGAGTGCCAAGTCCGGCGCCGACGGATATCTGACGAAGGAGTCGCTCGGCGATGACCTCCTCAGCGCGATCCGGTCGGCCTATGCGAGCCGTGCACTGTCTCAACTCTCCGGTGAGCAGCGGACTCCGCTCGAGCTCAACGAGATGGACGTCCTCAGCCGTGTGACCGAACTACTCGACCGTAAGCTGTTCGAGACGACGATCGTCAACGACATCGTGACGATGGCCACCCGAGCCACGGATCTGGCTTCGACGCTGGAGCAAACGATGTTCATCATTCGCCGCTTCGTTACTTACGACCTGGCCGGAATTACCGTGGTCGGAGACAAGCTGTTGATGTTGAGGCCCGACTCGGCGGTTACACGATCGAGCGTGCTGGACTTCCGCCGGCTGACGGCCGGCCATGTCGAGCAACTCGCCGCCGTTCCTCTGAGCCCCGAAGAGCTGACGATCTCGGTGAGCGATACCGACCTGATCTTCGACGGTGAGGACGAAGGGGATCAGTGGCCGTCATTCGCCGCCCTTGCCCTGCGTTCCCACGGCGAGACGGTTGGTGTGTTGTCACTCGCCGCCAAGGCCCCTTCCCGGTTCCCGCCCGAGGTGCTCAAGACCCTGCGGATGGTCGAGCACCCCATCGCTGCTGTGCTGGCTTCAGCACGGAATCATCAGCGGGTTCTGCAGCAGGAGGCGCAGGCCAGTCTGTCGTCCCTCTACGGAACAAGTGGCTGAGACCGCTCGGATTGTGGCCATAGCCCGATCTGGCAATTGATCCCTGCTTGTCGACCTTTCCGAAACTTACCTGACCGGGTGACTAGTCCGAATGCGTGCAGAGGGAACCCCCCTCAACTTGTCGTGTGGTTCTGTCGATTCTGTTGACAGGACACCAGGCGTCCCTCGTCAAAGGACGGTAAGTAGATGTCGATTTGGTCGGCGATATTGATGGCGATAGCGGTCATAGTGACCGCCTTCGCCGTGTATGCCGTCTACTCGGCCAGACGTCGCGAGGACGGGGCGCGACTCGCCGCCGAGCGGTCCGAGATGATCAAGAACGAGTTCGTGGCGATGGTCAGCCACGAGTTGCGGACCCCTCTCACGTCGATCGCCGGGTTCGCCTCAATGCTCATTGAAGATTGGCAGAGCCTTCCACCGGAAGAGGTTTCTGAGTTCCTGGCCATCGTCAATACCCAGTCCGAACACCTGTCCGAACTGGTCGAAGACATCCTCGTGATTCCTCGTATCGAGACCGGGCGACTGCCGCTCGAACCCGAAGATGTTGATCTTTCCGAGCTTGCCCATCGGCTCAACGGCTTCACGTTCCCGCCCGGCATGGGCAAGGAAGCCTCAGTCGCCATCCCCGGCGGAGTACTGGTTCGGGCAGATCGTCGGCGAGTTCAGCAGGTGTTGCGCAATCTGCTCGAGAACGCCAAGAAGTTCGGTGGCGATCAGATTCTCATCGAAGGGGCCTTCCTCGGAGACCACTACATGGTCGTGGTGTCGGACAATGGGTCGGGCGTCCCGGATGAAGAAGTAGGTCGTATCTTCCAGCAGTTCGAACAAATCGCCGATGGAAACACCAGCATCGGGTCGGGCACCGGTTTGGGTCTGCCCGTTGCTCGTGAACTGGCGAAAGCGATGGGCGGCGACGTTTGGTATGAGCGCAGGTTCCCGATGGGAAGTCGCTTCTGTTACACCATCCCGGTGGCGCCGCCGCAGGTCCCGATGTCTGAGGAATCCGGGCAGCCGACACATCAAACCGAAAAGGTACCCGGCGGCGAGTAGCCGGCCGGCCGATGGCCGATGGCCGATGGCCGATGGCTGATGGCTGATGGCTGTCATGAGGTACCATCGCCGGACCGATGGATTCGTCTCTCCCTATCACTGACTCGCCGCTGTTCGACGGCCTCAATCCGGCTCAACGCGAGGGTGTCGCAGCTACCGATGGCCCTGTTCTCGTGGTGGCCGGGGCGGGTTCTGGCAAGACCAGGGTGCTGACCTATAGGGTCGCTCACTTGATCCGTGATCTCGGCGTGTCGCCCCATTCGATCCTGGCTATCACGTTCACCAACAAGGCTGCCGACGAGATGAAGGAACGAGTCTCCACCTTGGTCGGCGGAGTCGCCGAATCGATGTGGGTTTCGACTTTCCACAGCGCCTGCGTTCGTATCTTGCGGCGAGAAGCCCACCGTCTCGGTTACAAATCGGCGTTCTCGATCTACGACGCGGCGGACTCGCTGCGGCTGATCACGATGTGTGTCTCGGATCTCGACCTCGATCCGAAGCGGTTCCCTCCCAGGAGCATCCGGGGGACGATCTCAAACGCCAAGAACGAGATGATCGACTACGAGAGCTACCGATCGCAAGATTCGGGGTTCTATCACGAGCAGGTGGCAGACGTTTACCGCCTCTACCAGCAGCGGTTGCTCGAGGCGTCCGCGATGGACTTCGACGATCTGCTGATGATCACGGTCGAACTGCTCGGCGCCTTTCCGGAGGTGCTCGAGCAATACCAGCGACGGTTCCAGTATGTCCTCGTCGACGAGTACCAGGACACGAACCACGCCCAGTACATGCTGGTCAAGCTGTTGGCCGACTCACACCGCAACCTATGCGTGGTGGGTGACCAGGACCAGAGCATCTACAAATTCCGCGGCGCCGATATCCGCAACATCCTGGAATTCGAGAAGGACTACCCGGATGCCCGGATAGTGGTTCTCGATCGCAACTACCGCTCGACCGAAATCATCCTAGAAGCGGCGAACGCGGTGATCGACAACAACCTGCACCGCAAGCCGAAGCGGTTGTGGACCGACCTCGGGCGGGGTGAGCTGATCACCCGCTACGAAGCCCAGGATGAGCATGATGAGGCGGCCTTCGTCGCCGACCAGATCGAACTCCTCGACGATCAGGGCTACCACCGTCAGGACATGGCCATCTTCTACCGGACGAATGCGCAGAGCCGTGTGCTCGAAGAGGTGTTGGTCCGCTACGGCATCCCTTACAACGTGGTCGGTGGAGTGAAGTTCTACGAACGGCGCGAGGTGCGGGACGCCCTCGCCTATCTGCGGCTGCTCGCCAACCGCACCGACGAGGTGGCGGTGAAGCGGGTGATCAACGTGCCGAAGAGGGGCATCGGACAGTCAACGATCGCCCATATCGACCGCTATTCCCAGGACGGGCGCATCTCGTTCTACGACGCTCTCACCCGTATCGACGACATCGGCATGGTGGCCGCCCGGTCCGCGATTCGGGTGAAGGAGTTCCTCGGCCTGGTCGATCGACTGGAAGAGGCAGCGGCCGGCGGCCCTAGAGCAGCGATCGATGCCGTTCTCGCCGAAACAGGCTACGTGGCGGAGCTAGAAGCCGAGCGGTCGGTGGAAGCCCTGGGACGGGTCGAGAACCTGCGTGAGTTGGCTTCCGTGGCTGAGGAGTTCGAGGAGTCGATGGACGGGTCGATCGTCGACGACGGCCCGTGGGCGACGTTGAGCGGGATGCGGAAGCTCGAACTCTTTCTGGAGACGGTGAGTCTGGTGACCGACATCGACGAACTCGACGACAAAGCCGAGGCGGTGACCCTGATGACGCTCCACACCGCCAAGGGCCTCGAATATCCGGTGATCTTCATTGTCGGGATGGAGGATGGCGTATTCCCGCATTCACGTTCGCTCGGCGACCCGGATGAACTCGAAGAGGAGCGGCGCCTTTGCTACGTCGGTCTGACCAGAGCAGAAGAGAAGCTCTACCTGACCCACGCCTGGCAGCGGATGCTCTTCGGTAGCTCCAGCTTCAACGCACCGAGCCGATTCCTCGGCGAGATTCCCGATTCGCTGGTGACGATGGCACCCAAACGAACCCGCCGGTCA
>JAUVQS010000008.1 GCA_030598025.1 Acidimicrobiia bacterium
CGGGCTTTGCCACCGATATGCAGCCGCAGATGGTCGCTTTTCTCGCCTTCGCGGAAGGAACGTCGGTCGTGACCGAGAATCTATATGACGCTCGGTTCCGCTACCTCGGCGAGCTGATGCGAATGGGCGCCGACGTTGCGACCGAGTGGCAGCACGCGGTGATCCGTGGCACTGAGCGATTGTCGGGATGTCCCGTGCTCGCCCCCGATATTCGGGCGGGCGCCGCGCTCGTCCTGGCCGGATTGCGGGCCGACGGCTACACCACGGTGTCTGATGTTCAGCACATCGATCGTGGCTATGAAGGCTTCGTCGATCGTTTGGCCTCTCTGGGCGCGGTCATCGAGCGGCGTAGTGCGTGAACTCGTCGCGATCGCACTCGCGATAGCGATCATCCTTCCAGCCACCCCGGTTGAGGCTCAGGAGACTCCGCCTGCCGTCTACGACACAATCGAGATCGTGCCTGCCGAGGGGACGGTTCTCAGATGGGGCGATCATCAATACGGTGGCACTCTGATCGTGCGGGGAGCCTCAGATGGGTTGGTGGTCACCGAAGTCATTGAGCCCGAGGGATATTTGCTCGGGATCCAGGAGGTCCCGTTCAGCTGGCCCATTGAATCCCTCAGAGCACAGGCCGTTGCGGCGCGGACCTATCTCGCCTGGACGCTGCGGCGGGGCCGGGCGGGTGCCGGCTCAACCTACGGTTTTGATATATGCGCTACCGATCAGTGTCAGGTCTACGGCGGACTCGATCAGGTGGAGGGTCCGGGCGGGGAGCAATGGGCCCTGGCTGTGACCTCGACCGAATCGGAGGTGCTGCTCACCAATGGCGTTCCCGCTCAGACGCTCTACAGCAGCACCTCCGGCGGTCGAACCCGATCGGTACAAGACGTCTTCGGCGGCACCGCACTTCCGTACCTCCAGGCGGTGGCGAGCCCCGACGAGGTATCCCCGTTTGTCGACTGGGAGGTCCGGTTCGACGTGTTCCAGTTGCGGGAGATTCTCAGCGAAGCCGGCGTGATCGAAGGAAGTTTTCTGGGCATCGGCGTCATCGAGGCTGTCGACGGGGCCGGTCCATGGCTCGTCGACGTGGAAGGCCGATCTACGGGCCGGTTGAACACCTGGGAGTTTCGATCGGCCGTCAACCGTTGGGCTCCGCGGTTGTATCCGGAGGACTTCCCCGGTCCCCGACCGGACGGTCGCACGTATCCGCAGACGATCCTTTCTCCAACGTTCAGTATCGATTTCGAGATCGTGCAACCCTCATTCGAGCCAGATTCCATATGGCTGGGCTTCGAATGGGTCGTACGCGGACATGGATGGGGTCATCTCGTCGGCATGAGCCAGTACGGAGCGAGAGCGATGGCTGAGGCGGGCGCCACTTACGACGAGATACTGAACCACTTCTACACAGGACTCGAACCCGAACAATCGCCTCTTCTCCCCGATGAGATCGAGGTCGGCCTGGCGTGGGGCGCCGCCGACGCAGCCATCTCTGCGGACGGACCGATCACGGTGCTGGCCGACGGCGAACCGGTTGCAGAGGACGTGCTCGGGTCGTGGTCGTTTTCAACCGCCGGCGACCGGGTTGCTGCTGCACCACCGGAAGGCATCGGCCTACCCCCGACCCTGGCCAACCTCGAACCTACTTCGGCTCCAACGGGACGGGCGATCACGTTCACCGGCACGCTGTCCGCTGCCGCCGAAGTCCGCGTGATCGTCTTTCGGGGCGCGGAAGTAGTGGGCATCACAGAGTGGCGGGTGCGCGACGCCGGTGATGTGATCGCGGTCTGGGATGGATCATTTCGAGATCGCATCGCCTCGCCGGGGGCCTACCGGGTGATGATGGAAGCCCGTTCGGGTGAGGGAATGGACCATCTGTTCACAACGTTGAACATGATTCCCAGATAGTCCGGCGGAGTTTCTACACTATGTCGGCCGAGGTGATACCCAGATGACCGAAGACACCCAACAACTACGCGACGAGACGACTTCGCCGGAACCGGCAGTTATCGACATGCCAACTCTCGAGGCCACTCTCGAATACATCCGCCCGGCTCTGCAAGCCGACGGCGGCGATCTGGTGCTACTCGGAGTGGACGGGGGAACCGTCAATTTGCAGATGGTGGGAGCGTGCGGTGGTTGTCCATTGTCAACCATGACCCTCAAAGCCGGTATCGAGCGGATCCTCACGGATCGTGTTCCCGGTGTGGAAGTCGTCAACGCTTCCTAAGGATCAGGTTCTACGTTCTGGGTTCTAGGTCACGGGTTCTGGGCCGTGAGCGTTGCCTCGAGGTGACGGGCAACCCCTGACTTAGAAGTAGAGCGCCCTACCTTTATCCTGGTCTCATGGCTTGGACCACTCCGCAAGATCTGATCGAAGGTGCCCTCGGCGGAGACCGTCGAGCCCTTGCTCGCATCATTACCCGGATAGAAGACGGTCACCAGACTGCTCCCGAGTTGCTGGCCACTCTGTTCGAGCGCGGCGGCCACGCCTATGTGATCGGGCTGACCGGTGCGCCCGGGGCCGGCAAGAGCACCATCACCGATCAGCTGATCACCCTGATAAGAGCTTCCGGTGATGAGGTGGCGGTCCTGGCCGTCGACCCGTCGAGTCCGTTCACAGGCGGAGCCATCCTGGGCGATCGCATCCGTATGCAGGACCACGCCGGCGATGCCGGTGTGTATATCCGATCGATGGGCAGCCGCGGCCATCTCGGTGGAATCGCAGCTGCCACACCTCGAGTAGTGAGCATCCTCGACGGCGCCGGGTTCCCGTTTGTTATCGTCGAGACGGTTGGCGTCGGTCAGGCAGAGGTGGAGATCGTCGAGAACGCCGACACCACAGTGGTCGTGGTCAACCCGGGTTGGGGTGACAGCGTCCAGGCCAACAAGGCCGGTCTGCTGGAGATCGGGGATACCTTCGTCATCAATAAGGCGGATCGGCCCGGAGTGAACGACACTATGCGCGACCTTCGCCAGATGCTCGAACTCGGTGGTGATCGCACGTGGGAGCCTCCGGTTGTGCCCAGTGTCGCCACCTCGGGAGAGGGCATCGACGAGATCTGGCAGGCGATCAAGGATCATCGGAAGCACCTCGAGTCATCTGGAGAATTGGCCGTGGCCCGCAGGCATAGGCTCGAACTGGAATTCCGGCGGGCGATGATCGACGAGTTGACCACCAGGGCAGAAGCGTCCGCCGGTCGGCAGGCGCTGACTGCTCTCGTCGACCAGGTCACCTTGCGAGAGATCGATCCATGGACGGCGGCCCGCCGTTTCGTCGCCGAACTGGCAGAGGAGAATACTCGTGGACATTGAAGCTACAGCCGGTTCTGCGTTGGCCCGTCTGGCGGTCCGGTTCCGCCGTCACTACTTCCATCTGCCATATGAGCTGGCGCCCGACGACCTCATTGAGGAGGGTCTGGTTCTCAATCTCGACTGGGATGAGCGCGACTCGCTCTGGGTGCAGCTCGACCCGACGATCACCGTCGACGCGCCGGTCGGTGGATCGCCGTTGAGCATCTATGCGGAGGAGGGTCCCGTCGTCACGCTGTGGAGAACGGCAGGTGGCGTCGATTGGGCGGCCGATTGGGACGTCGACCTCACTGAAAGCGAACGGTCCCAGTTCCTCGAGAAGATGGCCACCATGGCCGACGTTGTAGCTGCCGGCATCGACGCCCTCGTCGGGGACTATCTGAGCGCGGCGGTCGAACTCGAAGAGGACGATCGGATCGAGACCACGGATGTGGCCAGGGAGTGGCTAACCGGGTCGTGACGGACTGCTGGGCTTCGTTCGGGTATTAGCCTGAGAGCACCATCGATCAAGGAGCCTGGTTGTGGAGCTTGTCGAGTATTCCGTAACGAATGGTGTGGCGCTGGTTCGACTCAACCGGCCGCCCGTGAACGCACTGTCCGCAGAGCTCTCGAGTGAACTGCTCGAAGCGTTCGAACTTGCGGCGGATCCCACCGTGCGGGTTGTCGTCGTGACCGGCCAACCCCACTTTGCCGCGGGTGCCGACATCAAAGGCTTCCAAATGGCCTACAACGGAGAGACGGATCGCGACGGACTTGCCAGTGTTCTATCCAGGGCCGTCCGTGCTCTGGAGCAACTCGCCAAGCCGACCTTCGCGGCCGTACACGGTTATGCCCTGGGTGGAGGCTTGGAGCTGGCCATGGGGGCAGATTTCCGATACCTCTCGGAAGACGCCTCGGTCGGGCAACCGGAGATCAAGCTCGGCATCATTCCCGGAGCCGGCGGCACCCAACGACTCCCTCGCATCGTGGGATTCCAGAAGGCCAAGGAACTCAACTACTCGGGGCGTCACATTGGAGCCGATGAGGCTCTCTCGATTGGATTGGCCGACAAGGTGTTCCCGGTCGACCACCTGCTTCCGGCAACGATGACGGAGGCCGAGAAGTACGCCGACGGCCCCACGGTCGCGCTCGGCGCGGCGCGCCGAGCGATGAACGAAGGATGGGGAAAACCAATCGACGAAGCGATGGCGGTTGAGGCCCAGGCGTTCGCGGATTGCTTCTGGACTGAGGACGCCAAAGAGGGAGTCGCGGCGTTTATCGAGAAGCGGACGGCCACTTTCCAGGGCAAATAGCACGCTCAACGTCGGGCGCACTGCTCGGGCGCCGGGTGTGATCTGCGAGCCGGAGCCGTGGACCCGGCAGGTATGCCGGTTCCGGCACCACTTATCAGCCGGCCGATCTCGTGCTCTTCAGCGGGTCGACCAGTTCCGGATGCGGTGGGGTGAACTCGCAGGTGGGACCGCACTACTGCCCGCCGGACCAGACGATCTACATAGATCTGGACTTCTTCGGTGAACTGCAGGCGAGGTTCGGGGCTCGAGGTGGCGATTTCGCTGAGGCATACGTGATTGCCCACGAAGTTGCCCACCACGTTCAGAACGTGCTCGGGATCAGTGATGATGTTCGGCAACTGCAGCAGGAGCATCCGGATGATTCCAACAATCTGTCGGTTCGGATCGAACTTCAGGCCGACTGTCTTGCCGGTGTATGGGCCAACTCGATCTATCAGCGCGACGGCGTGCTGCAGCCCGGCGATATTGAGGAAGGACTCGATGCGGCGGCATCGGTTGGAGATGACCGGATCCAGAAAACCATTCAGGGTCGCGTCACGCCTGAGTCATGGACTCACGGCTCCTCGGAGCAGCGAGTCGACTGGTTCACCACCGGATACGAATCCGGCGATCCGAATCTCTGCGACACATTCAGCGCCGATCTGTAGCCGTTTCGATCCTGTCACGTAGTCGTTCCGGGTTGCGCCGCCACACTCCGGCGAGAACCGGCCTCGACCGCCGACCAGGCCTTCGTGTCGCACGCCGATTGTCTGGTGTTCAACCCATTCGACGATCTCCATGACATCGCCGGTGCGTATCGGTCCAACCCGGGTTGACACACGCAGACGAGTGCCCGATCCCGAACGTTGATCGGTCAGGAACACGATTGACTCGGCGTCGGCCATCCACTCTGCATGAGAGGCGAGATCTGCGACTTCCGCCCACACCCGTTCAGGCGGAGCCTCGATCTCGATCGAAACTGTGATCTGAACCACGACGGAAGCGTAGGCAGGACCTCCTCTGTGTGCATGGTTGGTCGGGTTTCGCGCGATTGTGCACACAGGGGTTGGCCCGAGGTGGTTCTGTGTGCAGAGTTGACCGGGTTTCGCGCGATTGTGCACACAGCGAGTCGCGATTCAGACGGCGACGCTGCCCGCGCTCCGGATGGTGTCAATTACTACGTCCGGCTGGTGGGTGATCATGCGAGATGTGAAACGGAGCACTCGCCAACCCGCCGCTACTGCGCGGTTATCCCGGGAGCGATCACGCTCAAAGTCGTCCTGCCGAGTGTGCCAGGATCGGCCGTCGAGTTCGATTATCAGATGCCAGATTGGAACGGTGATATCAACTCGTAACGGCCCGGTGTCCCACCAGGGAGCAGGAGCCTGTTGCTTCATGGTCGGGAGCCCGGCGAGCCGTGCGATCCGAAAGAACGCTCGTTCGAGTTCGCTCTCGGAGGCGCTGCCATTTAGATCTGAAAGCACGCGAACGACCGGGGTTGCGCTCGGGCAACCGGATTCGATCCTTCGGCGAAGGGTCGCCTCGAGGCCCGCGAATGATGAAAGCCGTTTCACGACGATGTCCTCTATGGTGGATTGGAGGCGCATCCCACTCAGCCGACGGGCTAGGTCGAACACCGTTTCTTCAACTGACATGGTTGGGAATCCGCTTACGTACATCGAGCTGATCTCTCCGAAGTGGCGACACCGTCGAACGATGAATGGTCCGGCTCTGCCATTTGCCGAGAACGGAACGGTGATCTCGGGTTTCATTCGGCGGTAGCCGGGAATTCCGTGAAGAACAGCTGAGGTAGAACCGGATAGGACTCCCTCGGGTCGGTCGAGGACGGCAACGTGAACCCGTCGCTCCCACGTATCGGGTGTGCCGTTGAGGATGTATGTGGAGCCCGAACTCTGTATCCAAACGCCCTTTAACAGCCGTCGTCGGATAATCGCGTAGCTGGCACCGAGCTGGAATGCCTGTCCTCGGGAGAAAGCCCCGTGTTGGCGTTGGGCGAGAGATCCGACAGCTTTGTCGAGGTTGTCATTGACCATGTTCCGATTGTGAGACGTGCGAGTGACATTTCCCTTGTGTGCGCGATGGGCCGATTTCCGCGCGATTGTGCACACAGAAGTACAAGACCCTTGCCCGTGGCACAATGCAGGCGCCGATGTTGTATCTCGATCACGCCGCCACTACGCCAATGCGCCCAGAAGTCTGGGAGGCGATGTCGCCGCACGCCGGTGAGGTCTACGGCAATGCTTCCGGCAGTCACAGGGCAGCTCGCCTGGCCAAGAACGCTCTCGAAGAGGCTCGCGAACGCGCCGCGGCCCTGCTCGGCGCGCAGCCGCTCGAAATAGTCTTCACGGGCGGTGGAACCGAGGCCGATAACCTCGCAGTGCAGGGCGCGGCCCTCGCCGGCGGCCGCCGGGGCGCGGTGGTGACGACCGCCATCGAGCACGAGGCCGTCCTCGAGACGGCTGCTTTTCTCGAGGGCCTCGGCTGCCCCGTCCATCTTGCCGGAGTCGATCAGATGGGTGTCGTCGATCTCGACGATCTGGCCGGAGCGATCGACGAAGAGACGGCCGTTGTTTCGGTCATGTCGGCCAACAACGAAACCGGCGTCTGCCAGCCGATCCGCCAGATTTCCGATGCCGTGAAGTCCATCAACCCGGCTGCCGTCATGCACACGGACGCGGTTCAGTCGTTCATCTCCCAGGATCTGAACGTGGACTCGCTCGGGGTGGACCTGCTCTCACTGGCCGCCCACAAGTTCGGTGGGCCCAAGGGCGTCGGCCTGTTGTATGTGAGGTCGGGAGTCGGGTTGGAGCCCGTGCTGCACGGCGGCGGACAAGAACTCGGCCGCCGATCTGGGACCCACAACGTCATGGGGGCAGTGGGAATGGTCAAGGCGATGGAACTCACCACAGCGGACCGCGAGCGGTTCAGGAGTGACGTTGGATCCGCCAGGAGCGAGTTTGAAGAGGCACTCCTGCGAGCCGTCCCCGATCTCGAAATCAATGCCCCGCTGGACGGTCGACTGGTCCAGCACTCCCACCTGCGGATCCCGGAAGTTCGAAACGAAACCCTGTTGGTCCGCCTCGACCAGCGTGACCTTGCAGTTTCAGCAGGTTCGTCGTGTCAATCGGGGGCAGCCGACATCTCTCATGTTCTGGCGGCGATGGGTTTCGATGATGAGAGAGCTCGCCAATGCCTGCGCTTCTCCTTCGGTTGGACGACTGCACCCGAGGACGGCCCGGCCGCGGCCGCCATCCTCGTCGAAGCTCTGGAAGGCCTCCGATGACGCCTCCTCTGAATGGTTTTCGCGGGACATTGGGCCCCTATAGGGGGCGGAAGTCGGGCCAAAAACAAACAGGGGGGGCCAGGTGCGGGGGGTGGGTGCCAGGCGTGGAGGCGGGGACTCGTCGGTGGCGGCCGCCATGATGGTCGAGCAGGGCCATGAGGGGATCGGTGCAACGCTCAAGCTGTGGCAGGGGCCCAACGGTGAGGCTCCGACCGCCGGGTGCTGCACCGTATCTGACAGTGAGGACGCGCGGAGGGTCGCCGCTCAACTCGATATTCCGTATTACGTGCTCGATTACACCGATGACTTCATGTCGGGGGTGGTCGACCGCTTCATCGGCGACTATTTCAGCGGGCTCACCCCAAACCCATGCGTTGAATGCAACCGCACGGTGAAGTTCTCCCGCTTCCTCGATCAGGCGGCCGAGTTCGGATGCGATGTGCTGGTTACCGGCCATTACGCCCGAACCCGACAAGACGATTCGGGCTGGCATCTTCTCAAAGGCGTCGACCCGACCAAGGATCAGTCGTATGTTCTCCACATGCTTGGCCAGGAGGAACTCGAGCGGGTCCGGTTCCCGGTCGGTGAGCAAAGCAAGGCCGAGACGAGAACCTACGCGGAACGCCTTGGCCTGCGGACGGCGAACAAACCCGACAGCCAGGACATCTGTTTCGTCGGCGACGGCAATTACCGCGACTTTCTCAGGAGCCAGGCCGACGAAGCCACCAGGCCCGGCCCAATCGTCGATACCGATGGTGAACACCTGGGCACTCACGAGGGTGTGATCGATTTCACGATCGGCCAGCGCAAGGGTCTCGGAGTCGCCCTCGGAGAGCCGCGGTATGTGATCGGAATCGAGCCGTCGTCCGCCACCGTCACCCTCGGCCGCAGAGAGGACCTCGCCACATCGGCGTTCTCGGTGGATTCGACCGGTTGGGTGGCCGGCGACCCGCCACCGCCCGGGACCCTCGAGGTCAAGGTCCGCTACAAGAGCGACCCGGTTCCCGGACTGGTCGTCCCCACCAGCGACGGAGCGTCCGTCACGTTTGACCAACCGCAGGGCGCCATCGCACCGGGTCAGGCTGCAGTGTTCTATGACGCCGATGAGGTGATCGGTGGCGGCACGATCGTGGCGACATGATCACCGGTATCGGTAGCCTTCCGCACCTGGATTCGATGGCGGCCGCTCTCTTCGTTCTCGACACGACCGACGTCCCCTACTTGCCGCAACTGCCCAACAGGAGTCCAGCAGAGCGGATGCTTCCTCAGTGGGGTGCCGGCCTCTGTGGCTGCGGGTATTCGGACTCCGAACTGGGGCTTTCCTACGGAGCCGACCAGGGCGATCGTGCGGACGCACTTGTCGGAGCCGGCGCGCTGCTTCGCCTGCTACCTCCCGACATCGAGGCGGTCAAGACCCAGGCCACCGGGCCGGTCACGCTGGCCGCGGCAATGCTTGCCGCCGGACACCCCGGAGGTGATGCTCTTCTCACGTGTCTTACCGAAGGCTTGACGGAGCGAATCGAAACGCACCTGGAATCGATTCGATCCCAGCTTCCGAACACCGAAATCATTCTCATTCTCGATGAACCCGCTCTCACCGGTCTCGGTGGGCGGACGTTTCCCATCGGGTTCGAAGAAGCTCACGACCTTCTCGACCACATGATGACCCGCCTGTCGGTTCGTCCCGGTGTGCATTGCTGTGGACCAACGGAGTGGGCGTTTGTGGCATCCCTCCACCCGGCGTGGTTCTCCTGGGATATTGACGCGCTCGGTCCACAGTTCGAAGACGAGCGTGAAGCGATCGCGGCGGCCACGAGCGCCGGGACTCGAATCATGTGGGGAGTCGCTCCGGCGGTGATGGGTTCGCCGCCTCGCGATCTCGTATCTCGATTGCAGCGAGCGATCGGTACTCTCGTGCTCGGTGGATCCGACATGGAATCTTTGACCTCAGATGCGATGTACACAGCCTCCTGCGGGCTGGCCGGGCTCACCGAAGGACAGGCCGAACTCGTGGCCAGATCGGTTCATGCGGTCGTCGGTGAACTTGCAGATTTGTGGACACCGTGAAGATCGAGCAACTCCGTGATCAGATTCGGTATCACGCCCACCGGTACCACGTGTTGGACACCCCGGAGATCAGCGACGCGGACTACGACGCGCTGGTGCGCGACCTCATCGCCGTCGAGACCGAGCATCCTGAACTCATCACAGCCGACTCGCCAACTCAGCGGGTGGGCGCTGTTCCATCGGACCTTTTCGGTGCGGTGACTCATCGGGAGCGGATGTTCTCGCTGGACAACGTTGAGTCGACAACGGAACTCGAGGCATGGGACGAGCGCGCCGCCCGTCAACTGGGGCGGAATCCCTCGGGATACGTCTGCGAGCTGAAGATCGATGGCCTGGCGGTATCCCTGACCTATGAGGATGGCGTTCTCAGTCGGGCCGCCACCCGCGGCGACGGGACCACCGGTGAAGATATCACCGCCAACGTGCGGACGATCGAGGCTGTTCCTCTTCGGCTGTTCGGTGATGTTCCCCAGGTGCTCGAGGCTCGCGGCGAGATCTACCTTCCCATCGACGCCTTTGATGATCTCAACGCTTCGCAGCTCGATACCGGTCGAAAGGTATTCGCCAACCCCCGCAACGCGGCGGCCGGATCGGTTCGGCAGAAAGACCCGACCGTCACCGCTTCGCGAGACCTTTCGATCTGGGTCTATCAATTGGGCTTCGTGCAAGGCGGGCCCGACTTTGAATACCATTGGGAGACGATGGAGTATCTGGCGTCTCTCGGTTTCCGGACCAATCCGGCTTCGGAGTTGGTCGCCGATCTGGCGGCTGTTGAGCGGTACGTTGCCGACATAGAAACTGCCCGGCACCGGCTCAAATACCAGACCGATGGTGTGGTCATCAAGATCGACGATCTGGCGGAGCAGGCCGAACTCGGATTCACAGCCAAAGCCCCACGCTGGGCCATCGCCTACAAGTTCCCACCAGAGGAGCAGATCACGACGCTGGTCGGGATCGAGGTGGGGGTTGGTAGAACGGGCCGTGTGACGCCGTTTGCGGTCCTCGATCCGGTCTTCGTCGGCGGTGTGACGGTCACCAACGCAACCCTCCACAACGAGGACGAGGTCCATCGCAAGGACGTCAGGATCGGCGACAGGGTGATCGTTCGACGTGCCGGCGAGGTCATTCCCGAGGTGGTTGGTCCAATCATCTCCAGCCGGGACGGCACCGAAACCGTGTGGCACATGCCCGAGAATTGCCCGTTCTGCGGCAATCCGATAATCCTGCCCGAAGGCGAGAAAGTGGCGCGTTGCACCGGTGGTCTGGAGTGCCCAAGTCGACTGCGGGAATGGCTGGCCCATTTCGTCGGTCGGAGCGGCATGGACATCGAGGGCATGGGCTACAAGACCATCGACCTCCTCATTACCGAGGGGCTGGCCAGGGACCCGGCCGACATCTTCTTCCTCGAACCCGCCGCCCTGCTCGGCCGTGAAGGTTGGGGCGATCTTTCGGTCTCCAAGCTGATGAGCGGGATAGACGAAGCCCGCCATCGTCCAGTCGCGCGCTTGTTGATCGGCCTGGGGATCCGGCATGTCGGGGGAACCGTGGCCCGTGTGCTGGCCAGAACGTTCCGGAGTGTCGATGCCCTGGTGGGTGCTTCTGAAGACGAGATCTCCTCCATCGATGGCATCGGTCCGACGATCGCGGCTTCCGTGCGTTCCTGGGCTCTATCCGCAGAAACACCGCCCCTCATTGAGAAGTTCCGACGCGGCGGGGTCCGGCTGGCCGACGAAGAACCGGAAGCGGCAACCGGAGACCTCCTCGCCGGGGTGACCCTTGTGATCACCGGAACGCTGGCGGGTTTCTCCCGTGATGAATCGAAAGCTGCGGTGGAGGAGCGGGGCGGAAAAGTGACCGGATCGGTCTCTGGGAGAACGACTGCAGTCGTTGCAGGTGAGTCGCCGGGTGGATCCAAAATGACCAAAGCGGCAGATCTCAACGTGCCGATTGCTGACGAGGCGCTCTTCGTCAGGCTGCTCGACGAAGGCCCGCCGGCGCTCGACTCCTGACCGTCCGAATCGGCCCGGCGGCGACAACGGTCGTCGTCCCAACGTGCGAGATGTATTGCCCTCGGCGCTCCTATGCTGCCGTTCGCATGCTCAAACTTCGCCTGTTCGGCTTTCCTCTTCATATCCACGCCACTTTCCTCATCCTCGGCCTCTTCGTGCTCGATGCCGGGTTCGGGGGGGTCGGTGTGGTGTTGTGGATTGCTGCCGCATTCCTCTCAGTGCTCATCCACGAACTAGGCCATGCCTTCACCGCCCGGTTGCTCGGAGGCGCAGTGGACCGGGTGACAATCCACGGAATCGGCGGAACGACGTTCTGGACGGCCCCGTGGATGAACAGGTCGCTCGGCAAACGTTTTCTGGTCGCGGCGGCCGGTTCGGGCCTGGAGGTCGTGGTGGCTCTGGGCGTCTTCAGTCTCGTTAGAGCCGGGGTCTTCGGTGAGATCTCGGCTCTGGTTGTTGAATCACCTTTCACGGTCTATCTGGGTGACTCACTGTTTCTCGAACACTGGCTGTCGTTCTTCTTGGGGACCTTCATCTGGATCAGCGTCGTGTGGGGACTCCTGAACTGGCTGCCGATCGGTGGGCTAGATGGTTCGCACATGCTGGCTGTGCTGATTGAGAAAGTTCTGCCGGGCCGGGGCCGATTCCACGCCGCGGTTATCGGTCTCATAGTGGCGGCGGTCGCCGCCTGGTGGTTCTTCGACCGCGGCTACCGATTCGCGCCGATCATCTTCATGCTGTTTGCCGTCCAGGAGTTCTCGGCTGCCCGCGTTCAGGGATGAGCGACGAGAAGCGGCACCCTGAGTTCCTGAGGGCTCAGCCCGCCGTGATTGCCGGCCAGCACGATCTCATCACCCTGGTAGAGGAGCGCAACGCCGTCGTCGGCCAGCATGGCTGCGTCGGGCAAACGATCGGCGGCCCGAGGGGAAACAGGCTCCGGACCCCACCACCCGGACATCTCTGATCGATCGACCCACGTCACGGGCAGGCTCTTCGCCATGTCCCGAGCGGCATCGACATCACCGGCTACCCAGACACACCGGGAGTCGCCGTGGAGAATGACACCGTCGGGAGTGTCGAGATGGATGTTGCCCTCAGGAGGGATATCGACGTGCCCGTGGTCCGCCGTTCCAACGGCAACGGCATGCTCGGGCAGATTCGCGGCGAGTTGCCTCCAGCACCCGGCCACGAACTGCATCATCTCGGCGTATGACTGCGATTCCTGTCCTTCCGCATGAGCCGCCGCGTCGACATGGGGTAGGTAAAGGAACACGAACCGATTGGGCTCCGAGGCCGCCTCGAGAGCGAATGGCACCGCCTCGTTGACATCGTTGTAGGGCACCGCGGTGCCGGTTCGGAAGAGGACGTCGGAGAGTGGGCTGCCCTCGTACCCGGTGGGTTGAATCACGAAGGTCTCGATGCCGTCGGCAGCAAGTCGCTCCGGTAGATTCGGTGCCGGTAGGAACGTCCGAAAGTCGATCTCCACGTTCCGACCGGCCAGGTCGAACCACCAGATGGTGTTGACGACCCGATCGGGAAAGCGCAAGAGGTACCCGACGAGACCGTGGACCGATGGCGGAGTGCCGGTGGCGAGAGTCGCCAGGTTGACCGTTGTCTGAGTGGAGAAGGCTGCGTCGAGCGCGGCCTTCCGGTTTCGACGGAGTGGGGCCGCTTCGGGGTGAGCGAGTTGCAGGTCGCCGAGGCCGTCGAAGAGGACGAGGGTGTAGGTCCTGGCGTCCGGGATGGTGGCGGCGAGATCGGGGTACAGGCGCGGTGCCAGGTGGTCGCCTCGCATTCGGAATTCGAGTTCGGCGGCCAAGTTGACGAGTCCGCCGCCTGAGTAATCGGGTGCACGCATGACCAGGAGGCTATCCCTTTTCCGGGCAGTTCAGGTTTCTCAGCACTACTGCGGTCGCTGGGGAGCAACAGTATTGCCGAGAAAATGCAGTTGACTTTCTCAGCACTACTGCGGTCGCCGGGGAGCAACAGTATTGCCGAGAAAACTCATCAGTAGGTGCGGAAGGTCCATTCGTACTCGCCGATGTCCGGCAGGCCGGTGATCGTGTCCCAGACCACACGGAGGGTGTGATCACCCGACGTCCACTCCTCAATGACGCGTCCGGGACCCGGCACCCACGTATGGACGCCCGTGCCCTCGACGAAGGTCATCTCCGAGTCCGGAATTCGTTGCCAGGTACCGGCCGAGGCGTTCATCAGCACCCAGAGTTCAGCGCGGTAACCGGTCTCGAGGTCGACCTCGATGACGGATTGGCGCGGAACCAGATCGCCCGGCGCCGGCTCGACGCTTTCGACCGGGCCACGGTCGGCTGAGCCGGGCGGGGACGAATCCAACCCGGCGTACGAGACGGCCAGCGTCGCGACAACCAGGGCTGCAACCAAGAGCAAGATTCGGTTCCGGCGCGTAGATCCCACGGCGGGCGATTGTACGAGCCTTCCGCGGCAAGCGGCTACATGTGGAGCTCGATGACGTCGCCATCAACGAGTTCGTGGTCCCGTCCCACATGCTGGCCGTCGAAGCTGGCTTCGCCCCACACCCGGGCGAACCGAAGTCCCGCCGCAAAGTCGCGGTGCACCAACTCGGCCAGTTGCTCCACCGTATTTCCACGACGCAGCGTGTAAGGTCGACCCTTGTCCGGCGGCTTGCCGGGTGCCTTCGTGTAGACCCGCACCACCTCCAACCTCTCGAACAGCGTCGATCCGATCGCGTCGATTCCCAAATCCTGAGCGATTGAGATCGCCAGATAGGGATAACGGCACCCCGTCAGCTCTTCGAAAACGTCGAGCTCGGCATCCGCGTCGGAGCTTCGATCTGCTTTCGTTGCGACGAGAAGAGTGGGCAGATAGAGAGTGAAGGGGTCGTCCGGGTCGCCGATCGTTCCCCCACTCGACGGCCATCTCTCGGTCAGCACGACCTTGCGGCCGGTGAGAACGTCGAGAACGGTGACAACCTCCTCCACGCATTCAGGGTGGCCCAGATCCACGACCAGCAAGCAGCCATCTGCCGATTGCAGGGTATTCCCAATCCAAGGGATCGGGCGCTGGTCCGAGATCGGTGGCAAATCGATCAACTGAAAGGCGATGTCGAGGTGCGGCATCATCCCCGGCTGGGGGTACTGAGTCGTGAAGGGATAGGGTCCGGTCTCCGAGTGGGATCCGGTCAGATGAGCGTGGAGCGTGGATTTGCCCGTGTTCGGTGGTCCCAGCAACGCGATCTGCCCGGCTCCCTCCGGCCGAAACGAGGTCGGTGGTCCGCCCTTGGAGCCCCCCTTCTTGGGACCGGTCAGGGCGTCGGTCAGTTCTTTGATCTTGGATTTGATGTCTGCCTGCAGATGATCGGTGCCCTTGTGCTTGGGGATGAGTCGCAGCATCTCCCGAAGTAGCTCCAAACGCTCCTTGGGATCCCTGGCCTTCTTGTAGGTGGATTCCGCAGTCTTGTAGGCAGGGGTCAGATTCGCCGGCACAATCGTCTCCTCACTCGAGCCACCGCTCTTTCGGCCGAGTTTCTACAGTTCACCTGCACGAACCTGAGCCTACCCAGCCAGGTCACAGTGGCGACTACCGTTGCCGATATGCATACGAATCCTGTGCTCGACCGCCTCGGCTCCTACCCCATTGCGGAGCTTCAGGAACAGGCCCGCTCCATGCGTGCCGCCGGCCTCCCATTGATCGATTTCTCTGTCGGAGACCCGCGGGAGCCAACTCCCGCTTTCATTCCTCAGTCCCTCAAAGATTCGGTGCCGGTCGTATCCCAGTATCCAACTACGTCGGGCCTTCCCGAATTGCGGAGTGCGGTGGCGGACTATGTGTATCGCCGGTTTGGCGTTCGCGTCGATCCCGACCGAAATATCCTCCCGACGGCCGGATCCAAGGAAGCAATCTTCTCGACACCTCTCGCTTTCGTCGACCGGGATGCCCGCGACGCGGTCGTATGGGCGACGCCCGGCTATCCGATCTACGAGCGGGGCGCCTTGCTGGCCGGTGCCGAAGGCCATTCTGTGACGCTGTCCGGCGATTTCGTGTTGCGACCCGATCAGATTCCCGACCCTGTATGGGACCGTGCCTCGATCGTGTGGACCAACTACCCCCACAACCCGACCGGTGCCCTCGCCGACCGCGCCGACGTTGAGGCAATGTATCGGAAGGCCCGCGCCACCAACACATGGCTCATGGGGGATGAGTGCTACGTCGACATCTATGAGGATGTGGCCCCGCCGTCGATTCTCGAGGTGGCCGACGATGGCATAGAAGGCGCTCTCTCCTTCATGAGTCTTTCAAAACGGTCCGGCATGACCGGCTATCGATCGGCCGTCATCGTCGGGGACGAGCGGGCGATCGAAGCATTGCGCGCACTGCGGACCTCCACCGGAACGGCCTCGCCTGAGTTCGTGCAAGGTGCGGCGGTGGCCGCCTGGGCCGATGATGATCACGTGGCCGAACGCAGGCGAATCTTCGCGTCCAAACGAGCCATCCTGCGATCGGCCTTCGAGGATCTCGGCTATCAGGTGGTGGCCTCTCTGGCCGGTTTGTATCTGTGGGTGAGCGTTGATGACGACGCCGAAGTGGCTGCACGACTTCTGCAGAGCGGTGTGCTCGTCTCCCCGGGCCGTGCTTTCGGGTCGGGGGGCGAAGGTTTCATCCGTCTGGCATTGGTCCCGACGCTCGAAGAATCCGAAAACGCGGTGGAGGTGCTGACAACGTGTCTGACCGGGAACTGATAGAAGCCGTATACATCGATCTGGATCGCCTCGCCGAAGCCCGGGGGGCGGTCGACCGGACGATCGCCGGACTCGATCGCGGTGAGTTGCGAGTCGCTGAAAAGGTAGATGGTGACTGGATAGTCCACGAGTGGGTCAAAGAAGCGATTCTCCTGTACTTCCGCATGCAAAAGCTGACCACTATGGAGGCCGGGCCCTTCGAGTATCACGACAAGATCCCGACCAAAACCAATCTCTCCGAATTCGGTGTGCGGGTCGTTCCACCGGGAACCGTCCGATACGGCGCTTTCTGCGAACCCGGCGTCGTTGTCATGCCCGGTTATGTGAATATCGGCGCCCGGGTCGGTGCCGGCACAATGGTCGACACCTGGGCCACCGTCGGATCATGTGCGCAGATCGGCCGGGACGTCCACCTCTCGGGTGGGGTCGGTATCGGCGGGGTCCTCGAACCGCCCAACGCGCGACCGGTCATCATTGAAGACGGCGCATTTGTCGGCAGTCGGTGCATCGTCACTGAGGGGGCGATCATCGAAGAGGGGGCAGTGCTGGGTGCGAATACGACGATCACCGCCACGATCCCGATCATCGATGTGACCGGAGATGAGCCGGTGACCTACAAAGGTCATGTTCCGGCTCGATCGGTGGTCGTGCCGGGAACCAGGCCCAAGGAGTTTCCGGCCGGCCGGGTGGATCTTCAGTGCGCCTACATCATCGGTCACCGATCGGAGGCCACCGACGATCGGACCTCACTCAACGACGCGCTGCGCACGTTCGGTTTGACCGTATGAGCCTGCTCGAGACACTGGTATGGCTGGTCGACACGCCGTCTGAACTCGGAGACGAAGCTCGCCTGTGCACTGCACTCGTGGACCGTTTCGCGGCAAGATACGAGGAGGATTCGATTACCAGGGTCGGGGACAGCGTGGTGATCGGCAGGCCGACCGGCAAGCCGCTGATCTTGCTGGTCGGACACATCGACACGGTCCCATCGCAGGGTCAGCCGATTGCGTTCGAGGAGGATGGGATGCTGCACGGACTCGGAACTTCCGACATGAAATCCGGAGTCGCCGTGATGGTTCACCTGCTGGAAGACGACGAAGTGTGTGGTGGGCCCTACGACGTGGTGGGGGTCTTCTACGACGGCGAGGAAGGCCCGGCCTCCGGCAACAACCTCGAGCAGGTACTCCAAACGGTCCCCTGGCTGCGCGAGGCCGAATTCGGAGTTGTCATGGAGCCGACCGATCTGCGTATCG
This sequence comes from Acidimicrobiia bacterium, assembly GCA_030598025.1. GTDB lineage: Bacteria > Actinomycetota > Acidimicrobiia > Spongiisociales > JAHEDJ01 > JAHEDJ01. The sequence continues at coordinate 17,953 of JAUVQS010000008.1, forward strand.
AAGTTGGCTGCAACGGGGCGATCAACGCCACTGTGAAGTTCATCGGCAAGTCGGCACACAGCGCCCGGCCGTGGCTCGGCGAGAACGCTATTACCAAGGCGGGTGGCTGGCTGGCCGAACTCCACGATCGAGAGCCGGAGTTGTTCGACATCGACGGACTCGAATACCGCGAGGTCTTCTCCGTCACCAAAGCCGCCGGTGGGATCGCCAACAACATCCTGCCCCCGACCTTCTCGGTCAATCTCAACTATCGGTTTCCTCCGGTGTTCTCTGTTGAGGAGGCGGTCGGCCGTCTCAGATTGCTAGCCCTGGCTGCCGACGAAGTCGAGATCGTTGATCGTGCTCCGGCTGCCCCGGTGCCGGAGGGAAACTCACACCTGGATCGCCTTGTTGAGCTCACTGGCGCGGAACGGGCAGCCAAACAGGGTTGGACCGACGTCGCTCGCCTGGCCGTACATGGAGTTCCTGCCGTGAACTACGGCCCCGGAATCGTTGCTCAGGCTCATCAAGTGCACGAGCACGTACCAATCGAGAACCTGGAAATCGCCTTCGAAAACATGAAGAAGTTCTTGCTGTAGGTACTTGGTACTTGGTACCTGGTACTTGGTACTTGGTACCCCGGACATGCCGAGCGTACGGGTGGGGGCTTCTGTCGTGCCTGCTGCGTTCGCCGCCCCCTCCGTCCTGCAGCATCAGCTGCAGGACACCTCCCCCAACACGACGCCTCCGGCGCCGCGAGGGGAGGAAAACCTCGCGCCTGCCGGGTACGTGGTACGTGGTACGTGGTACGTGGTACCTCTTCCCCTAATCGCCCTCTATCGCGAATATCCAGGTTCCATCCTCCGTAATACCGACTCGCATGCCGATGTAGGCACCGTATTCCTTGAACAGATCGATGTCCTCCTCGTTGAAGACGGCAGCCAGGGCTTGCCAGTCCTCATCCGTCGGATCAACCTGGAATGCCGACGGCCACGTGTAGATCCGTTCTCCCAGCGAGTCATCGATTATGAACGGCAGGCCGAGCACATCGACGATGCGTCCGAGGGTACCGTAGCCCTCCTGCTCGCTCCACCGCCAGAACCGGCCTGCATCGGGTTCCGCACCGAAGCTGAACGCCACGGTGTCTCCTGCCAGAGCTTTGAGGGCATCGATGTCACAGGACGCGGTGGCCGCCACGATGCCGTCTCGTGTTTCTGCCACCGCCTCCGGTAGACCTCCCTGCTGGTCCGGTGTGGTCGGCATTCCTGCCGCCGAGCAGTTGGCGGAAAGGACACGAACGCCACCGAGGAAGGTCCCGGCTGCGATGTCAATCGGGCTTCGAGCGCGGGCCACCAGTGTCGAGTCGGGCGGCAGCTGTTCAGTGATAACCGGCCGACCGGACAGGGAAAGAATCGAGTAGTCGTCCGGGCCGGTCACCAGCACGGTCGTTCCGTCAAAATCGAGGCCGGCGACGTCTTCGATCTGCCACGAGCCCAGCTTGTCTCCCGAGGACACATCGACGATCTCCACCGCCCCGCCTCCGGCATAGGCCAGTCGCGCTCCGTCTGCCGAGAGGGTCGCCTCGGTGAGATCGGATTCGCCGCACATCTCGGGAATAGGTCCGAGAACCTCTCTTCCTGCGAAATCTACAACCTCGATGTAGCTGCAATCGGCTTCGATATCCCCGTACCACCACACGACTGCGACGCTGCGTCCTGACAGGGAACCATTCACGATGGCGGTCGGGTTGACGCCGGCGGAGCCGGGGGCAGCGGCGGCGTCCACGGCCGTGATCAATGTTGGAGCCCCGCCGGCCAGGTCGGCAATGAACAGCGAATTGAGATCAGACCCTTCTGCTCCTTCGAGATACAGCAAGGTGAGCCGTCCATCGACCTCCTCGACGTCGAGCAGGCCGACCACCCGCCCCTGGTCCGCGAAGAGGACCACTTCCGGGGTCGATGCGCCCGCCCGGATGTGCAGGACGCTGTGCGGCGGGTATTGCTCGGGAGTGATCGAGTACTGGTAGACGAGGCCCCCGTCGAGATCATCGAAGGCGGCCACCACGGGGTAGTCCGCGTCACCCTCGAGGCTGAGAGTGCTTTCGCCGAATACCAGGTCGATTCCTCCGAGGCGGGACAAGATCAGGGCAGTATCCGATCGCAATGGCTGCGTGGTCGCGACCGGCGAAGTCGTGGTCTGGGGCGACTGAGTTGTCGTCGGTCGCTCCGTCGATGGCGGAGACGTCGTGGTGGTCGTCTCATTCGTAGAACAGGCAGCTGCCAGCACGACGATCACAATTGGCACGGCGAATCGCCTCATGAACATGAATGCCTCACCGGCGACCCGATCGTTCCCGGCGGTACGTCGTCGCCTGTTCATAGGTGACGAGATAGTGCTGCGCGGCGGCTCCCCAGGAGAAATCGGTGAGCATGCCGTTCCGCTGCAACCTCCGATACTCACCTCTCGACTGGCGGAAGATCCGCATGGCCCTGCGGACCGTTTTGACGAGTTCTTCAGTCCGGAAATCCCGGAACCCAAATCCGGTGGCGTCGGCAGGACTCTCGTCCAGATCTATCACCGTGTCGTTCAGTCCGCCGGTGAGACGTACGACCGGCGGAGAGCCGTATCGCATGGCGTACATCTGGCCGATGCCGCACGGCTCAAAGCGTGAGGGCATCAAGTAGAAGTCTGTTCCGGCGGAGACGACCCTGGCCAGTCGTTCCTCATAGGGAGCGTGCCAGACGGCGTGGGGGTGGCGTCCGACCCAATCGTCGACCATGTCGTTGAGTTCGCCATCTCCGATCAGGATCAACCTCAGGCCTTCCGCAACGAGCGTGTCGATCGAAGCGTCGAGCAAGTGCAGGCCCTTCTGCTCGGCCATTCGCCCGACATTGCCAAACAGAATGCCGTCTGCCAACCCTGATTCGGCCAGCAGAGCGTGGCGGGTCGCCTTGCGCGGGTATGGCCGGTTCGGGGTGAAGGGGGCCGTCACTGCGGGATCGGTGCGGGGGTCCCATTCTCCTGGGTGGAGACCGTTGATTATTCCGGCCACCGGGTGGGGCAGGGCGCGGAGAACACCATCCAGGCCGCCGGAAATCGAGCTATCCTCCGTCAATTGCCTGGCGAACGAGGGGCTCACGGTCGTGACCCGATCCGATCCGGCAATCCCCGCTTTGAGGAAGCTGGCCTGACCCCACCATTCAAGAGCGGCCCTCGGTTTTGTATGGCGAGCGTTCACTCCGACGACTGCGGCTGTTGCGGCCAGCGGGCCGAAGATGCCGTGGGCGGAGTTGTGGATCGTGAATACCGTCGGAGCTGGATTGTCGAGGGCGGCCGGACCGGTATGCGCGTCGTGCAGATGAACAAGATCGAACCGGCCGGACAGGGCCCGTACTGCTGCCGAGAATCTTCCGAATCGCCGCCACTGGTCTTCGTAGCCTTCGCCGTGGGTGTCTCCGTAGATGCCGGCTCGATCGAAGGACTGTGGGTCGTCGACGAGGATGACCTGCACGCCACCCACCTCGTGCCTGTAGGTCGAAGGCGCTTGGCCCGTCGTTTCGTCTTCGATGCCAAGGTCGGCCAGATGTCGATAGCGGGGGAGCGCCACAGACACATCGTGTCCCACCGCCACGAGCGCACGTGCAATGCCGGCTACCGCTTCGCCAAGGCCGCCGGTTCGGGCGAGCGGAGAGAACTCAGAGGCGGCCAGCAGGACTCTCACGGCAGTTCGGCTCCGCCATCCGTCCCAGGTTCGGTCGACGGATCCTCGGCGACGTCGAGCACTTCTACCTTCAAGCGGTAGGTTCCCCCTGCCGGGCGCACCCAGTGAGGCCAGAGCAGGATTCCTTGCTGCAACTCCTCATATCCCACCTCGCTTCGTATCTCTGTTGTGAGCGGTAGCACGAACAGTTCCCCCGGCTGTCGAAGCTCAATAAGGATCTCGTTCTTCCTGCCTTCATGACGGAATCTGAAGCGATGACCGGAGAGGGCCATCGGCATGTCGACCTCTTGCCAGGCCCCTCCGTCGACCCGCAGTGATCCCACGTCACGCCACACAGCAACCGGAAACTCCGGTCCGAACCGGCACTCCGGCAGGTCGCTGATCTCATAAGTTACATCAAACGTACGGTCTTCGGCTCGCATCATTCGTTGCACCCGACCGCCGTGAGAAGTCGATGAGACTGTCACGGAGCCTTTGCCACTGTCGGTCTCGCCCAACTCGAAGGGATCTGCCGAGACGACGTCTGGCTCCATTGAGGCAAGGGCTCCGGGAGCGGCGTCGAGCGGCAGGGTCCTTGTGGTCAGCCAGCGATGGGTCGGCGATGGGGTCTGGTCGGTGTGATAATCCTCGATGTGGGAGGCGACCACGTCCGGGACCATCCACCTCGACGGTTTATCGTCGTAGTAGGCGAGTGCGCCGTCATCGAGGTCCAGTACCCATGACTGATCCGGGAGTTCGACGTGGATTTCGTCACGCCCGTCGGCGTCCCAGTCGAAACGGTTGAGTTTGACCCACGACCGTCCCGATCTTCCTGCCTCATCGATAGCCAACCTGGAGGCGAGTAGCCGCTGATGGGTTTCGGCACGCAAATGCGGCAGGTACAACCCGCCGAAGGAGCCGTGCCAGTAGGCGTCATTGCCCTGTCCTCGCAGGACCTCGGTGAGCGCCTCTTTCGGCGCCTTGTTGCGGGCAGCTCTTCTGGACGCATTCAACATCTTGCGATAGAGCGAGTCCGCTTCGGGATACCGATCCAGGAAGTGTTCCCATCGTCCATCGGACCAATCGGTCATCTCTTGGTAGGAGCCGGGAGGCAGGGAAGCGCGTTCTGTGGCCGGGTGGTCGGCCAGGTGGCGTTCGAAGGTAGTGAGTTCTACCCAGTCGGCTGCGTCGGCGGCGGTGAAGAATCGATCGAGCCACCCGTCGGGACCGTAGATCTGACGGTTGCTGCCCGGCCACAAGCCATACTTCTCTCCGTCATCTGCCAGCACTGCGACGGACTCCGGGTTGGCGTCGTGGAGGTGGCGCAGGCTCTCAATCAAGACCTCAGGGTCTTCTCTGGGAGCGGCATAACGGAGATCGACCGAGATCGGGTAGGCGGTGATCAGTTGATCGAGATAGTGCACCAGATATGGGTGATCGAGGTGCTCGACTCCGGCTCGCTCGAAGTGGACGTCATCGAGGGGAACGGCGTCGTAACCCGCTTCCACGAAAGTCTCGACCAGTGACGGTTCCCAGACCCGCTCGGGAACCCAGGCGGTAATCGGATCGTGCGAGAACCTCTCGTTGATCTCATCTCGCATCCGCTTCAGATGTTCGAGCCGGTCACGGGGGGGAATAGCCGGGAG
>JAUVQS010000128.1 GCA_030598025.1 Acidimicrobiia bacterium
GGATGGAATCGGCATCGCTGGTGGAGACGGCGATCGATCCCGTGTGCGGCATGACCGTCAACGTTGCCGATGCTCGGTTCATCAGCGATCATGAGGGTGAAACGTATTACTTCTGCGCACCGGGGTGCCAGCGTGCATTCGAAGTCGATCCATCACAGTTCGTTTCCGTATCCCATGAGGTAACCGGTGAAGATCACCGAAGTCATTGAGGTCGACCGCACCCCAGGACAGGTCTGGGAACTGTTCTGCAACGTGCAAGAGCTCTCACTGTGCCTGCCCGGCGCTCAATTGAACGAGGACCGGGGCGATGGGACCTATGCCGGCAACGTCTCGGCAAAGCTGGGGCCGATGAGTACCGACTTCGTTGGCGAGTGCACCATTGTGTCGGACAACGAGACGATGACCGGGTCTGTCAAGGGCAAGGGCACGGACAGGTCGGGCGGCAGCGTCGGCCTGGTGCAAGTCGACTACGCCGTCGAAGACAACGGCGGCGGCACCCGCATCACCATCGATGCCGATGTGACCCTCTCCGGAGCGGTCGCCCAGTTCGGCCGGACCGCCATCATCCAGGAGATGTCGACACGGCTCATCACCGAGTTTGCTGAGTGCATCGAGGCCAAGCTCGAGGCAGAGTCACCCGAGGAAGCCCATGCCATTCAGGCCGGCGAGGTGAAGGGTGTCTCGCTCTTTTTCTCGTCGTTGTGGGCGACGATAAAGAGTTGGTTCAAACGTGGCGGTAGCGAATAGGTTACCGTGCGGCAAGATCTCGTACTACGTCATTCGTCGTATGACGCGCTAGTGAAGGAGCAAATCATGACCGAACATCCCAACGCCGCGCTGTTTCGTGAGGCAATGGACAGCATGTCTACCCAGGACACCGATGCGCTGGCCGCATTGGTCGCCGACGACATCGTCTACAACCAGATCGGCTTGCCACCGATCGTTGGTAAGGCCGCGCTCATCAAGTCGATGGAGGGCTATGAGGACTTCGATTTCGAGGTCGCCGTCCACGACGTTGTCGCCAACGACGACCACACCGTGGGTCTGGTGACGGCGACGGTGAAGGTGGGCGATCAGGAGTTCACCTACCGCACCGCCGAGATCATGCACATCGCGGACGGCCAGATCACCGAGCGGTGGGCATTCTCGGACGACACCGAGGCCATCAACAACTTCTTCGGCCAGTTCGCCGGGGACTGATCGGTGGAGCAGACCGAATCGATCCTGATCGATCGTCCCGCCGGCGAGGTATGGCCGCTGGTCGGCGACGTTCGGGGATGGAACCAATGGCTGACGGGAATCTCAGACGTGGAGCTCGTGTCTGATGAGCTGGCGCCGGGTTCCGAGTTTTCCTATCAGTATCGAAACAAGCTCGTTCGCGCCACGGTGGATCAGTACGAAGAGGGCAGGCTCATCGGCATCTCGACGTCGGAGAAGAGGTACGACTTTGCCGAGTCCATCACGCTCGACCCGCGGGGAGACCAGACGGAGGTCACCTTCACCATCGGGTTCGACCCGACCGTGTGGTGGGCGAGTGCGCTGTCGGTGTTACTCATCCCGGTCAAGGGGCTGATGTTGGGACGCCCGCTCCGCCAGGAATTGCAGGATCTGAAAGTCGCGGTGGAAGGTGGCGCAGGCTCCGAGTAGCCGTCTACTCGCCCGATAGCCGCAACGTCGGGAACCGGGCGAGGAGGCCCGCCGCCTCAATCTGGTAGATCTCGGTGACCTCTGGCAGCCCGCGCAGCTCGTGGCTCCCAAGACTGCGGAAGGCGATCCCGTCGGGGGTCGAACCCTTCGCCGTGTTCACCGCCTCTCCGGAAACGAGGATCTGACCTCCATGACCCGCAGCGCACACCCTGGCCGCGGTGTTGACCGGCAGGCCGATGTAGCCGGATGCGGTCATCGTGATGTCGCCGGTGTGGATGCCGACCCTGACCCGAACATCGACACCTCCCGGCCAGCGGTGGGCGCCTAATTCGCGCTGCAAGGTCACCGAAGCGTCGAGTGCCGACGCGACTTCCGCGAAAACGGCGAAGTACTCGTCGGCCCGCACCTCGACCTCGCGTCCCTCGGCCTCACCCACAGCCTCCTGAATCATCTTGCGCACAACGCTCAGCGCCTTTTCGTAGCCTTCGCCGAGTTGGCTGAGCAGGCGAGTGGAGCCTTCGATATCGGTGAACAGCAGGGTGACCATCCCGCTGGGAAGGTCGTTGGCGCCCGATCGGGCTCCGGCCTTCCGCTCCGATGCGAACTGGCCGGTGATGAAGCCCACCGGGACGATCCCATACCGCTTGGCAGCGTTGAGCAGCCGGGTTCGGGCCTTCTCTCGCGCCCCATCATCTTCGAACTTGACCTGTTCAAACCGGGCCAGGGCGTTGCGAACGTGGGATTCGTCGTTGATGGGAAGTCGCCGCTTCCCGGTCGAGTCGACATAGGCGAAGGCGCTGTCGGGGAGCCTCGCCCGTTCGCCGGCGGTGAGCTTTGCCATGTCGCCATTCTTGCGCAGGAATGGGTATTACCGCTGGCAGGTCGGTGACCAGAAGGTGCTGCGCCCCCGGATCACGTCACGACGGATGAGGTCGCCGCATCGCGGGCACGGCTCTTCCTCGCGCCCGTACACGGCGAGCTCGGTGACGAACTCCCCGGACCGACCATCAGGAAGGAGGTAGGCCATATCGCTGAGCGTGGTCCCCCCGGCTTCGATGCCGGCCTCCAGCACCCGGCGAAGCGCGGCGAGCAACGAATCGATATCAGATTCGGTCAGGGTCCCTCCCGCCCGGCGCGGGTCGATGCCGGCGGCGAACAACGTCTCGTCGGCATAGATATTGCCGACGCCGGCAACGATGGTCTGGTCGAGAAGGAGCGCCTTGATCGGTGCCGTTCGCCGTTCGAGCCTGGCACCAAGCTCGTCGGCGGTGGGCGGGTCGGTCCAGGCATCGGGGCCCATGGTGGTGAGTTCATCGAGCTCGTCCTGGGTGACGACCATGGTGTATCCGAAGGTCCTCGGGTCGGTGAAGCGAATCTCCGAGCCGTCATCGAGGCCGACGCGGACGTGGGTGTGAGGCGGCGCCTTGGACGTTCGGTCGGCGGTACTGAGGCGGCCGGACATGCCGAGATGCACCAGCCAGACGAGATCGCCGCCAAGCAAGATGTGGAGGCGCTTGCCGAGTCGCGAGGTTCCGATGATCCGCCGCCCGGAGAGCCTCGAGCGAAAGTCGGCCGGTCGTTCCTGGCGGCGCAACATTCGATCTCTCGTCACCAGAACGTCGGTGATGGTTCGATCGACGATCTGGTCGTGGATCAGGCGTCGGGTGGTCTCGACCTCGGGGAGCTCAGGCATGCGCTGGCCGCTGAGGCTAGTGAGTGAGACGCGAAGCCGAGCCCGGACGTTGGTGGCCGACCCCGGGGACTCGCCGCCGCTTCCTGCTGAACGCTTCGGTTGCCGCCGGGGGCTACCGATACAATCGACGGCGAATCGTGGAGTAGGTGAATACCGGCGATGGCGTTGATCGATTGCCCGGAGTGCGGGCACCAGGTATCGGACCAGGCGCCGTCCTGTCCGAACTGCGGATATCCCACCGCGGGGCTCTCGATGCCCCCTGCCGACGGGCTCCAACCATCCGTGGCGTCGGCTTCGCCCTCAGGGGTCATCGAGTTCAGGGGCCGCGGCCGGTTCTCCCACGAGGCGGCGTGGCGGCCCGTGACCGTTCGCTGGTTGCCGGACAAGGGCTCCATGGCCATCTCGGACGATCAGCGCTCGATGCTCGGCGCCACCGGGGTCGATGAGCTGGACATCGCCGGTGACGGATTCGGGACCTATGAGATCCTCCGCCTGCGCGGGAACATGAAGCCCATCCAGTTCGTGCCGGACGCAGACC
>JAUVQS010000041.1 GCA_030598025.1 Acidimicrobiia bacterium
GCGGCTGTCGCCTTACAAGGACCTCTCGGCGGCGTTGCGCTACCCGGGGGCGGAGATCGTCGCAGCCACCTGGGATCAGGGCACCCGGGTCGACCTGGTTGTGAGTGAGGGGATTCGCTCACTGCCCGGACTCAGCTTCACCTTCGGGGGAATCCCGCCCCGCCAGGACGGAGTCACGTTTGACGGTGATGATCTGAGCCCCGTCCCCCGCTACGCCCAGGACGCAGCCGGATTCGCACCGCATGTTTTGTCCTCGCTGGCGTTCCGGCTGCGTCCCGGAGCCGACGCCCTGGTCCTCGAGCCGCGTGGGGGGCTTGACGTTGTGATTGCGTTGGGGAATGGGGCCGCTTCGGTTCTCGCCGTCGAGCCTCACGGAAGTGCCATCGAGATAATCCGATCGACCGGGGCTTCTGTGTACGACGATCCCCGTGTCACTGTGACGTCCGGCGACCCCAGAACGTTCGTCGAACGCACCGGGGAGCGGTTCGACGTCATCGATCTAGCGCTGACCTCCCCTTATCGGCCCGTGACCTCGGGTGCCTACAGTCTGGCCGAGGATTACCACCTGACCGTCGAGGCGTTCGAGCAGTACCTCGACCGGTTGGCTCCGGGTGGCATCTTCACGGCGACTCGCTGGCTGCAGACCCCGCCGAGTGAAGAGATTCGGCTCCTGGTCCTGGCCATCGAGGCGCTCGGTAATCGCGGAATCGATGCCTCTGAGGCGGTGATCATGCTCCGCAGCTATGCCAATGCGGTGTTGCTCGTGTCCCCGGACGGGTTCTCGTCATCCGACCTCGGACACGTCGAAGAGTTCGCCAGGACGGAGAGGTTCGATTTCGTGGCAGCTCCTGCTCTCGATCCGGCGGCGACGAATCGATTCAACGTCCTCCCCGATGAACAGTATTCACAGCTGGCGGCGGTGTTGCTCGAGGCGGCGGACCCTGAGTCGGCTGTCGTCTCGCATGACTTCCAGATCGCGGCCCCCACCGACGATCAACCGTTCTTCGGTCACTTCTTCAAATGGTCGCAAGCATCGACCGTGCTCGACACGCTGGGGCGCACATGGCAACCGTTCGGCGGTGCCGGATACTTCGTGTTGATTGCCCTGCTGGTGATCTCAACGGTGGCCGCACTGGTCCTCATCGCCGCGCCGCTTCTCATCCGACGGAAGAGGCCGGTGGGCGTTCCGGTATCACTGCGCTGGTGGACGGTCGGCTACTTCGGGCTGCTCGGCGTTGGGTTCATGTTCGTGGAGATACCGCTCATTCAGCAGTACATCTTGCTCGTTGGGCGCCCGGCGGTCGCATTCACGGTGGTGTTGTCGGCCATCCTGGTGGGATCGGGCGTCGGGAGCGCCTGGTCACCCAGAATCCCGTGGCGCGCCGCCGGGGCGGCCCTCACCGTTGGGGCTCTGGCCTTTCCGTTCCTCGTCCGCTGGATCACACCGCCGGCTCTCCCGGCGCCGACGGCAGTGCGTATCACGGTGGCTGCCGTGATGATCTTCCCGCTGGGCTTCCTGATGGGAGTCATGTTTCCTCGGGGCCTGGCTCGCGTCGAGGAGACGGACCCCGATCTCGTCCCGTGGGCCTGGGCCATCAACGGTACGGTCTCGGTGATCAGCGCAGTGGCAGCAGCCATTTTGGCGCTGAGCTTCGGGTTCGCGGTCGTGATCCGGATCGGGGCGATGGCCTACGGAGTCGCCGCCTTCTTTGCGCGCTCAAATGGGGCTCCGGTCATTCTTCGGCGCGGGTGAACGGCACGAATGCGACCGCCCCGAGGCTCTCAGCGAGCACGGCCCCATCGTCGGCTACGGAGAACCTCCATAGGGTCTGCACGGCCCCGATCGGACCCACCGGGATGACCATCACCCCTCCGGGAGCGAGCTGTCCTAAGAGCGGCTGCGGCAGATGGTCCGGGGCGGCCGTGACAATGATCCCGTCGAAGGGCGCTTCCTCCAACCAGCCGAAGTATCCGTCCGAAGTGCCGGCTTTGACGGCGTAGCCCAATGCGCGCAACGTTGCCTCAGCCCTGGCGGCAAGCTCCGGGATGATCTCGATCGTGTACACCTCGAGGCCCATCTCAGCCAGGACGGCTGCCTGGTATCCCGAACCCGTCCCGATCTCCAGAACTCTGTCTCCCGGTGCGACGTCCAGGGCCTCGGTCATGAGCGCCACGATGTAAGGCTGCGAGATCGTCTGCCCGTATCCGATCGGGAGCGGGTGATCGCGGTAGGCCGAACCTTGCCAGTCATCTTGCACAAAGCGATGCCGCGGCACGGCCGCCATCGCTGCCAGCACGCTGGAACTCTCGATTCCGCGGGCCTCGATCTGATCCTCGACCATCGACATTCGTTCCTCCGTGCGATCATCGGCGAGAGGGGGATTCGTCCCGGTCGACGGCGTAGAGCCGGCGGTGCTAGACGCCGTCGTCGATACCGCAGGAGTCTTTTCGACCTGGGTGATCGGCGGCGACAGCAGCTCGCTCGTGCAAGATACCGACACCAAGACAAGGGCAACACAAAGCCAACGTTGCACATCTCCAGCGTATCGCTCGGCCGGCGCTCCCGTAACCACCCAGATCGCGGTTGTGCCGTCGGCCGGGTCGGGCGAAACAACGCCCGCTGTGCGGGGTACCCGCCCGGCCGGAGGTGTAGGTTTCGCAGTACGACGCTCAGGAGGAGGAGGAGGAGTTGATACGCAAAGGTACGCGGGTCAAGGAACTCACCAAGAAGATCGGGCGGGCGCCGAGGACCGGCAAGGTGATTAGCTTCCATCACGACTCGGTAGAGGTGCAATGGGACGATGGGCACCGGTCGTCGCTCTCGGGCGCGCTGCTCGTTCCGCTGGAGAAGTCCAGGAGCAGTTGAGCGCGGTGGCCGCCGGGCACGATCGAGGATCCGGAGCTGATCGCCGAGGACCTCGTGAAGTGCGGATCGTCGACGATTTCAACGGTGCTGCCAAGCTGACCATCGAGCTGCATGAGACACCGGTTGGAAGCAAGACATACGGTGACTTCGTCGGCGGGCGCTCCATCTCAGGCATGAAGACGTCCCCCTTCGTCGCGCGCGACAATGATCACCGAGGAGCACCTTGGATTCTCGATCACTCCCTGTGCGGTCATGAAGCCTGACTACTCGGCAACCGAGCGCTACGACTTCGCCATCGTCGGCATGGGCATCGGCGGGCTTACTCTCGGCGCGCTCCTGGCCAACGCGGGCAAGCGCGTGATCATCTTCGAACAGCACTACCTGCCCGGCGGCTACGGTCACACGTTCGTCCAGGGGAGGTTCGCCTTCTGCGCGGAACTGCACTATGTGTGGGGCTGCGGTCCAGGAGAGCGGGTCTACAAGATGCTCGAGAAGCTTGGACTCGAAACGGACGTCACGTTCCGCCGACTCGACCCCGACGGTTTCGATCGCATCATTGGTCCGGGAGTCGACTACACGATCGGCAGCGGTTTCGACCGCGAACTTGAACGGCTCGGCCAGATGTTCCCGGGTCATAAGCCGGGGCTACGCGAGTACTACGAGATCATCGACACGATCCACCGCCAGATGTACGACTTGCCGATCGGCTTCTCGTGGCGCACGATCCTTGCACATCCGAAGCGTTTCTCGTACGTTCTCCGCTATGCGACCTGGACGCTCGAAAGACTGTTCGACAAGCTGGATTTCCCATCAGAGCTTCGCCTGATTTTGGCCGGTCAGAGCGCGATCTTCTTCATGCCGCCGCGCGATCTCTCGTTGCTGATCCAAGCCGGCGGTGTTGGCAGCTACAACCGAGGCGCCTATCACCCGGCACAAAGCTTCAAGCACGTGATGGGATCTCTACTCGGCAAGATCAAGGAACAGCCCGAGTGCCGGGCGATGCTCTCGACCGAGATCACCGGGATCGACGTTGAAGGCGGCATGGCTCGATCCGTCACAACGGCGCGAGGGGAGAGGTTCAGCGCCGATACGTTTCTGTTGGGCTTGGACGCGCAGTTGAGTCTGGACCTGATCGGTCGCGAACACTTCCCAAAGGCCTTCCTTCGGAAACTCGATTACGACTACGGGCCGAGCGTGGTGAGCGTCTACCTCGGACTAAAAGACATCGACTTGTGGGACTACGGCTTGGGCGAACAGAACATCTTCTGGCATCCCAAGGCCGACCTGAACGAGGTGTACGACGATCAATTGGGAGACACCATTCCGGAGCGTCCCTATTTCTTCTGCAACTCCCCGACGCTCCGACCGCACGACTCGGTTCTCGCGCCGGAAGGCCGCAGCCAACTCGTCATGGTCGCGCCGTGCACATACGAAAACTTCGCCAAGTTGCGATCGGGGAGCGAGGACGCCTACCAGACCGCCAAGCAACGATTCGCCGACCGGATCATCGCCGTCGTCGAATCCGAGTTAGTGCCGAACCTGTCGGACCACATCGTCGTAAAAGCCGTCGGGAGCCCCCTCACCAATGACTTCTACGTCCGCGCCCCGAAGGGCAACTGCTACAGCACGCCTTTGGATCCCCAGCACGTCAACCTGGGACGGCTCAACTACAAGAGTCCGTTCCCGAACCTTCATTATGTTGGGGCCAGCAGCAGCCTGCCCGGCTTCGCGACGGTCATCCACTTCGCCTGCATGCTCTACGAGAAACTCACCGGCGACCGGGTGTACTAGCCGCGCTCAGCCGAGGGGGTCGCCGCAACATCCGGTAGGACGGAGCAGGCCAACTCACCTCACTCTGATGGCCATCACCGATCGGGCCAACCTACTTCAATGGTGCGCCGCTCCGTCCGAACCCGTCTTCGAAGAGTGATGCACCCTCCAAGGCAACGTCGAGGACGCCGAGACCGTGTCGACGTTCGATCATCAGGCCTTCCGCCATTGGGCGTCCGAGCCCGTCGAGGAGGGCGAGTCGATCTGAACGGACGGTGGCCTGCGGAAACACCGCAATGTTCGCAGCGAGTTCGAGGGCAGCGTCGAGGGCTGATCCGGTCGGAGCGAGGCGGTCGGCGAGGCCGATACGGTGCGCCTCTTCGGCATCGACCGGCCTGCCGGTCATGATCATGTCCAGCGCCCGTGAGACGCCGATGATTCTCGGCAGTCGCTGTGTGCCCCCGTCGACGAGAGGCACTCCGAACCGTCTCTCGAAGCACCCGAACACTGCCCCCTCGCCGGCAACTCGAAGGTCGCACCAGAGAGCCAACTCGAGGCCACCTGCCACGCAGTACCCCTCCACCGCGGCGATGGTCGGTTTTGAAACGATCATTCGTGTGAACCCGAGAAACCCGTCCCGCCGATCGACAAGATCGAAGTCCTTGAGATCGGCGCCGGCCGAGAAGACTCCATTCGCCCCGGTGAGTACCCCAACGGCCGCCTTGTCGTCGGAATCGAAGCGTTGCCAAGCCCTTTGCAGTAGATCGGCGGTTTCGAGATTCACAGCGTTCCGCCGCTCCGGCCGGTCGATCGTGATCAATGCTGTGCCCGCCCGAAGTTCATAGTGAACCGACATTGACACCTCCTCATGACTGATCCTGGCACGCCGGGCCGGTGGACGGCACGTCGGCGGCCCTGGGAGCCCGATAGGCCCCTTCGGGGAATCCCCTAGATGGATCAGGGTTGATCAGGGATATTCGAGGGTCGTACCCAATAGACCCGACAACCCCGATGCTGCATGGTGGAGGAAGACAGACGATGCGATGACAAGGAGACCCTCGATGACCACCCAAACCACCCAAGAAACAATCCCCGCCGCGTACGGGGTTTCGTCCGACTCCCGCAACCTCGCCCTGCTGAGTCACCTCTCGGCCTTCATTACCTTTCTCGGCATTCCCTCCGTGGTCGGCCCGCTGGTGATGTGGCTACTCAATCGGGACGACCCCTACGTCGAGGCTCAGGCGAAGGAAGCGCTCAACTTCAACATCTCGTTCACGCTGTACGGCATTGTTGCCGCGATTTCGATCATCCTTCTGGTGGGCCTCCTGGCGCTGCCGGCTGTGCTGGTCACGTGGTTCGTGCTGGTGATCGTTGCCTCGGTGAAAGCCGCCAACGGGGAGAGTTACCGTTATCCGCTCACCATCCGGTTCGTTGCTTGATCCAAGCTGAATCGGCTTCCCGCCTGAGGGGCCCCGGAACTCCGGCGCCCCTCGAACCTTCAAGGCACAGGGCTATGGACTCCTTGGCCGATCCTCTCGGGGTCCAGGGCGGAAACGAGATCCACCGGGCCCTTGGGCCTGGGGCGACCTACGCAACGTGGGCCGCTTTCCAGAGGCTCAGGCGATGCACCCGACACGAAACAACTCCCTGCCTTTTCCGGATCCCTCTAGCTTCTACGGTGCATACTTCGAGGAGTGGATTGCCTACCACTCGGTGAACGGGTGGGCGATCAGGTTGGCGTTGAAGTAGCGCGGGTCGTCGGTGACTTCCTCGCCGATCCACCGGGGTGGGTCGATCTCCTGAGCCTCGTCCTCCAGCTCGACCTCGGCAACGACCAGCCCAGCATTGACGCCGGCGAAGCTGTCAACCTCCCAAATCAATCCCGCGACGTCGATCCGCGAGCGGGTCTTCTCGATGATCGGCCGCTCGCACAGCTGATCGAGCATCTGGTGCGCATCAGCCACCGGAATCTCGTACTCGAACTCGGTGCGGGAGGCTCCAACTGTTATGCCCTTCACCGTCACGTAGCCCCGGTCGCCGATTACACGGACCCGTACGGTCCGTTCCTTGACCGTCGATAGGTAGCCCTGGCGTATCTCCGTCGCCGCGGCAAGCGATCGCCAGTCGTCGCCGACGACGAGGAACTTCCGTTCGATTTCCGTAGCCACGCGGAACCTCCCAGGGCGTTCTCCTCAGGGGAGAAACCAGCCGATCGTTTGCTTGATGACGGTGGGGTAGTTGATGTTGTCGTGTGCGTTGAGCCCGGTCAGACGCCGGGCTTCCTTCAGCGCACCCATGTCGACCGACTCAATGGCCGCGGTCTGGAGCTTACGGCCGGCTATCTCGACTTCCGCGAACTCGGTGATACATTCCGCAATCGTGAAAGCCCGGCGCTTCTTGGTCACCTCTACTGCGGACATGTCGTTAGACCGTTCGACGATGTCCATGAACGACTCGAACGAATAACGCTCCCGTTCGAGTACCGGAGCCGGCAGCTCCAGCAACGGAAACAGTTCCTCTCGCAGCAGCTCGGCGGCAATCGGGAAACTCGCCTTGAGCCGGGGTTCCCACTGCTCGAATCCTTGGCGAACGGTGAGAAGGACCTTGACGTCGAGCTGACCCGTCCGCACCTTGGGATTAGCCCGGGTGGTGGTGGATGAGACGATGTACGTCTCAGTGCTCTCGCGGACCGCCAGGCATGCCGACAAGGCCTCGATGCGGTCGCGGACATCATCGATGCTCTCGGCCCAGGTCCGGAACTCGTAGCGGGGCTGGATGCTGCTCATGGAAGTGGATGCAATCGGGCTGATCCTTGCCTCGATAGCGAACCTACCACTCCCGGTTCGACGAGGGGTGGGGTCGGGCGGCGGCTCCGTGGTGTGTGGGGCGTCTTCGTATCCGACCGGGGACGGCTCGATGATGTGCTTTCGGTTCTGGCCTTCCTCCATCGCGTGTTCACCGGCACCGACGTCGCATGGGCGCCTGGGGGGAGAAGCCACTGTCAGTCTTGCGGGATGAGCAGGTTGTCGATCACGCTCGGAGCATCATCTTCTAGCTACGCGGCTGCTGTAACAATTCGGGTAGGTTGTCGCTAGGAGGAATATGGGCAACCAACGAGGAGGCGGAGTGAGCGATTCAGGAACCCCAATAGGAGTCCTTCCCGATCTAGGGGTTGTGCCCGAATCGATGATCGCCCAAGTCGTTCGGTCAGAACGCATGGGCGATCCCAGAGAAGCCTTTGCCATCGAGACGATTCCCGTACCGGTCCCGGGACCCAATGACGTGCTCATCGCCGTGATGGCTGCCGGCATCAACTACAACAACGTCTGGGCGGCAAAGGGATTGCCGATTGACGTCATCAAGATTCGGCAGAAGGCGGGTGACCCCCGTGACTACCACGTCGGAGGATCTGACGCGTCCGGGATCGTATGGGCAACCGGCGACCAGGTCACCAGGTTCAGCGTTGGCGATGAGGTCGTAGTGCACCACGGCGTATGGGGTCTCACCGATCCTTGGATTGAGGCCGGGAATGATCCCATGACCGCCCCGACGTCACAGATCTGGGGGTACCAGACCAACGACGGATCCTTCGCCCAGTTCAGCCTCGCTTCCGAACACCAGTTGATGCCGAAGGCCCGGCACCTCACCTGGGAGGAGGCCGCCGCCCCGACACTGGTTGGCACAACCGCTTATCGGATGCTGCACGGTTGGCAGGGCAACACGGTCAGAGACGGCGACGTGGTGCTCGTCTGGGGCGGCTCGGGAGGCTTGGGTACCCAGGCAATCCAGTTGGCGACCGTGGCAGGAGCCAAGGTTGTGGCGGTGGTTTCCAGCGACGAGAGAGGTGACTACTGCAAGCAGCTTGGCGCCGTTGGATACGTAAACCGGACGCTCTTCTCTCACTGGGGAGTTCCCCCGCATTGGGCCGACAGCGAAGGTCAAAGAGAGTGGACGGGCAGTGCAAGGGCATTCGGAAAGGCGGTATGGGAAGCCCTCGGCGAGCGTCGCAACCCGAACATCGTGTTCGAGCATCCCGGTGAGGACACAATCCCGACCTCAGTCTTCGTTTGCGAAAACGGAGGCATGGTCGTCATCTGCGCTGGTACCACCGGCTATACCGCGGTCGTCGATTTGCGGTACCACTGGACCAGGCAGAAGAGACTTCAGGGTTCCCACGGCACCAACGACCAACAGGCCTACGCCTACAACGAGCTTGTGGCCGAAGGAAAGATCGACCCATGTCTAGGCCGGGTCGGGAGATTCGAAGAGATCGGACAAATCCACCACGAGATGGACGAAGGCAAACTTCCGTCCGGCAATACATCGGTGCTCGTGGGTGCCCCCACGCCGGGCCTAGGTCGCAAGTAAGCCAACTGAGCGCGGCTCAGCCGACACAGGCAACCTCGTGCACAAGATCGGGTGCGCCGAGCGATCTGTTTCCTAGCATCGGGTTCCGGCCTGAGGCTCATGTGACCCGCAACGTACGGAGGTGTCCCTTGTCTTCTTCCCCGTTCGACCGGTCTGACTATCCAACTTTGACCGAGAGCATCTACCTCAATCAGGCCTCATTGGGCCTTATCGGCAGGTCCGCCGTCGACGCCATGCATCGTTTGCTCGACGGTATCGCCCGCCACGGCAACCTCTACATGACTGATGAAGATGAAGTGAACTTCCTGGACGCGCTCCGCGGGCGCGCCGCCCGCCTGTTCCAGACAGAGGCTCACCAGATCGCGATCCTGTCCAGCGCCAGCGAGTTGCTCGGACAGGTTCCGCTCATGCTGCCGCCGCCCTCCGGGGCCAAGGTGATTGCCGTGGCCACTGACTTCCCGGCGATTACGCGCCCCTGGCTGCGTCTGGCCGAACGCGGCGAGTGCCGCCTCCAATTGGTCGATGACAACCCCGACACCGATCTGACTGCTGATCTCATTGCCCGGATAGATGAGCACACGTCACTGATGGCGGTCGGCTCGGTCCAGTACGCCACCGGAAGTGTGGTCGACGTCCCCCGACTGCGGGCGGCTACCGCAGCGGCCGGCGTCAGGCTTGTCATCGATGCGACACAAGGCGCAGGTGCAATGGAGACGAAGACTGAAGCCTGGGGTGCCGATATCGTGGTTTCCAGCGGATACAAGTGGCTCGGCGGTCACGGCGGAGCCGCGATCGGTGTGCTCGCACCCGCAATACTCGACATGACTCCGCCGCTGCCGGGGTGGATGGGCGCTCCCGACCCATTCGAGTTCGACGCCACCCGGATGCTGCTCGCCGGCGATGCGCGTCGGTTTACTCAGTCGACCATGTCTTATGTGTCGGTGGTCGGTCTCACCACGGCCATCGATCAGCTATTGACAGTCGGAGTGGAGATACTCGAGCATCACGCGGCGCGCCTTGCTCACCTGCTGGTCGGGGCTGTCGAACCATACGGCTGGCGTCCATTCCGCCACCTGGACGATCATGCAGCCTCGTCGCATATCATCTCGCTGGGACGCCAGGGTGATGAGTTGGCCGGAATGCTGGACCGGTTACGAGCCGTCGGAATCGTGTGTAGCGCCCGCGGCGGTCGCCTGCGAGTGTCCTTGGCGCCCTACAACGACGAAGACGACATCGCAGCCCTTGTGGATGCGCTCGTCTGATCGGTGCTGTTGACCACCCCTGTTTGCACGACAGACGTCTCCAAAGCCTGTCGTTTGCCGCTCACTTGGCCGGAACTGGAGATTGGATGTCCACTCGACCGAAGATACGCGAATGCCGTAGAGTGTGACTCTGTTCGACCATCCGGGGACCTGACATGCTGAAGATGGCGATAGGGCACAGCGACAACTTTGACCCTGTTGTGGCGGTCAATGAGACCCTCGACCAATGTCGCGAGCATCTGAACGGCATGGAACCGCAGGCGGCGGTCATGTTCGTCGGACCAGA
>JAUVQS010000005.1 GCA_030598025.1 Acidimicrobiia bacterium
AAGGCTCGGGAAAAAGCGTGGGAGGTCGCTCAGTTAGCGATCGCTAGTCCACAGCCACCCCGCACGACTGCGCACGTTTGCGCGATCTGGCCACAGAGTCCCCCCACCACCACTCGCTTGCGACCCCTGAACCGTGCGGCTCGATACCCGCATCGATGGATTGACGGCCGATTGGCGTGACTACCGGCTCAGCCTGGCCCAGAGCATCCTGGAGACGACCGGCGCTTCGGGTGTACTAGAGATCGATACGATCGAACAGGCGGGGCGGCGGGCCTCCCGTCCGCTCGGCCCAACGATCGGCGTGCCTCCCGGCCTCGAAACCACCGGTCGCACATTGCGCGGTGTCGCTTCCTGGTACGGGCCGGGTTTTCACGGTCGACGCGCCTCGAGTGGAGCCATTTTCGATGAACGGGACTTCACGATCGCCCACAAGACCCTCCCCCACGAGACGCTGCTCCTGGTGACCTACGGTGACAAACAGGCCGTCGTAATGGTCAATGATCGCGGGCCATTCATCGAGGGCCGGGACTTCGATCTCTCGCGAGCGACGGCCGAGTACCTGGGGCTGGGGCTGGGCACAATTACTGCAGAGATCCTCGTGGAGGCTCCCTGATCGGCGAGCCCTGCGACACGGCTACTCTTCCTTTGCTTCCAACCTGCCAATCGTTAGTTCTCCCATGATCAAGATTCCTGTTATCACCTCCGACGAGCTCCGCATACCAGACCGGTACGCGCTGCTCTACGAGCTCGCCTACAACCTCTGGTGGACCTGGGACCCGGTTGCTCTCGATCTCTGGCGAAGCGTCGAACCGGCTCTGTGGAACGAATACCACAATCCGATCGACATGCTCCGGGCGCTCGACCCGGACACCTGGGCAGCCCTCGACGAGTCCGAAACCTTCCACGATCTCTACACAGAGGCGACCCGTCGATTCGATGAGTATCTGACAGATCAGGACACATGGTGGACCCGGCAGCACAAGGATGAGCTCCCGGCGGGTCCGATCGCCTACTTGTGCGCCGAGTACGGCATCCACGCCTCGCTGCCCATCTACTCGGGCGGGCTCGGCGTACTGGCCGGAGATCACGCCAAAGCAGCATCGGATCTCGGCCTCCCCTTCATCGGCACCGGCCTCCTGTATCGCCGCGGCTATTTCCGACAGGAAATCGATGTCACCGGTGACCAGCAGCACATGCATCCACATCTCGACATCCACCAGTTGCCGGTCCGTCCGGTGGCTGGGCAAACGGGCGGCCAGCTCAAGGTGGCGGTGGACTTCCCGGGCCGGCAGATCCAGGCGGCAGTGTGGCTTCTCCAGGTTGGTGTTGTCCCCCTCTTGATGCTCGACACCGACATCCCCGAGAACGATCCGGCCGACCGCCCGATCACCCATACCCTCTACGTCCGCGGGCGTGAGATGCGGTTCTGCCAGGAGATGATCCTCGGCATCGGCTCGGTCAAGGCGCTCGCCGCCGTCGGAGTCGATCCCTCCGTTTGGCACGTGAACGAGGGGCACGCGGCATTGTCGATTCTCGAGCGCCTCAAGGATGAAGTTGCAGGTGGCTCGAGTCTCGAAGATGCTGAAGATCTCGTCTGCGCCAAGACCGCATTCACTCTCCACACCCCGGTGCCGGCGGGCAACGAGGTATTCGACTTCTCGCTGGTCGAGCGCTACCTGGGCTACTGGCCCGGCCTGGTGGGCTGCGATTTGAGCTATCTGGCGCAGGTTGGCGCCACGCACGACGGGGACGACGAACGCTTCGATATGGGTGCGATGGCCATCCGAATGTCATCGACGGTCAACGGTGTCAGCCGGCGCCACGCCGGCGTGGTCAATCGGGATTGGAATCACCTGCTGAAGACGCCCGCACTGGGCGTGACCAACGGTATGCATACTCCGGGTTGGATCAGTCGAGACCTGGATCGTTTGTTCACACGGCACATCGGCGTCAACTGGCGGTTCAAACTCGTTGAAGATCCCTCCGTGTTCGACAAGATCCGAGATATCAACGATGCTGAGATTTGGGCCGCCCACCTCAGCCAGAAGCGGCTGTTGACCAGGTTCGCCAGAGGCCGTATCCGGGGGCAGCATGCCCGGCACGGGGCGTCACCCAACGAGTTGCGTTCGGTCGAGACCATGTTCCCGAGTGACCGGCTGACGATCGGTTTCGCCCGCCGTTTTGCCGGCTATAAGCGATCCACGTTGATGTTCCACAACCAGCCCTGGCTTCAGGCGATTCTGACCAATCCCGACCGGCCGGTGCAGATCGTGTTCGCCGGCAAAGCGCATCCGGCCGACCAGTGGGGCAGCGGGCTTCTACAGGAGATCCATGAGTTGTCGAACTCGCCGGAGTTCAAGGGTCATCTCTACGTTCTCGAGGATTACAACCTGCGGATGGCCCGGTTCCTCGTCCAGGGTGTTGACGTGTGGCTGAACAGTCCGCGGCCTCCCGAAGAGGCCAGCGGAACTTCCGGGATGAAAGCTGCCCTCAACGGAGCTCTGAATGTCTCGACTCCGGACGGCTGGTGGATCGAGGGTTACAACGGTTCGAACGGCTGGGTCTTCGGTAGCGAGCACGGAAACGGCGATCATGCCGCGCAGGACAACGAGGACGCCTTGGCGATGTATCACACACTTCAGGACCAGGTGATTCCCACGTTCTTCGACCGCGATGACGACGGAATCCCCCACGCCTGGGTGGCGATGATGAAGGAGTCGATCATCTCGGTGATCAACGACTTCTCAGCCGCCCGCATGGTCTCCGACTACGCCGAAAAGGTCTACCTCCCGCTGGCGAAGTAGCCGGCGGCCGCGAACAGTCCCCCCGCACGCGGGAGAGCACGTTCAAAGAGAGATCCCTTCGAGTGCCTTTCGAATGCCTCGAACGGCCTGCGCTATCCGGTGTTCGTTCTCTACGAGGGCAAACCTGACGAACCCCTCCCCCGAGCCGCCGAAACCGACTCCGGGACTCACCGCCACCTTGGCCCGTTTCAACAGATCGATGGTGAAGTCGATCGAACCCATTTCCCTATAGGGATCCGGGATTGGAGCCCACACGAACATCGTGCCCTTGGGCGCTTCGACCTTCCATCCCGCCCGGTTGAGACCATCGATGAGCACATCCCGGCGGCGGGTGTAGGTGTCGTTGACTTCCGTCACGTACTCGTCGCCCTCGTTGAGAGCAATGATCGAGGCAATTTGAATCGGCTGGAACGTGCCGTAGTCGAGGTACGACTTCAACTTGGCCAGTGCAGCCACCATCTCGGCATTACCCACTACGAAACCGACTCGCCACCCGGCCATCGAGTGGCCCTTGGTCATCGTGTAGAGCTCGACACCGACGTCCTTGCCGCCGGGAACTTGCAGAAGGCTTGGTGGTTTGTAGCCGTCGAAAGACACGTCGGCGTAGGCGAAGTCGTTGACGACGAAGACCCCGTACTCTTTGGCAAACGCCACGAGGCGAACGAAGAATTCCTCGTCTACGCACATGGTGGTCGGATTGTGCGGGAACGATACGAGTATCACCCGGGGCCGTGGCCACGAGTCATGGAATGTGGCTTCCATCCGCTCGAAGAAATCCTCGTCCGCCGAGACCCGTACCTTGCGAACTTCGGCGCCGGCCAGAAGCGGCGCGTAGATGTGAATCGGATAGCTCGGCTCCGGCACCAGAGCTACATCGCCGGGCTGCACGAGTGCCCACATCAGGTGTGAGAGACCCTCCTTGGCGCCGATGGTGGTGATCACCTCGGTCTCCGGGTCGAGTTCGATACCGAACCGACGCTGATAGCGATCGGCAACTGCTTTGCGGAGGTTCGGGATACCCCTCGACTGTGAGTAGCGGTGGTTACGAGGATTCTGCGCCGCTTCGGTCAGCTTCGCGACCACCACCGGATTGGTCGGGATGTCCGGGTTCCCAAAACCCAGGTCGATGATGTCCTCGCCAGCCTGTCGGGCCTCACGTTTGAGCGCGTCGACCTTGGCAAAGACGTACGGCGGCAGGCTATGAATCCGGCGAAATTCCACGTTGGCCCTCCTGGCAGGAGGGTAGCAACGGTTCCACCCGTGCTAGTTGCGCCGGTTCAGGTCTAGGTGAGCCGCGCGATAGCGACATCGATCGGTACGGTGGTCAAACCGATCTCGTTGCTCGTGCTCCGTGCCTCATCGAGGAGTGCCTCGCGCTCGGGATGGTCTGGGGACAGTGCCAGAGCGCCTGCCACGAGCAGCACTACGGCGGCGGGTGGCGAGCCCCAATGATCGGACCACCTATTTGCCATCTCCTTCAAGGCTCCAACGTCACCTGCCTTAAGCTGATCAAGCGCCTCCAACTCCTGCCGGAAGGCCCTCACCCATGTGTCTGCGGGCAGCTCAGATAGCCGCTTCCGATACTCGGCGATCATCTCCGGATCACCCGACGTCAGCGCGGCGGTGCGTGCGAAGTAGATGATGATGCCGTGCCCGAACGCGAACCGAAGTGACAGGTCCAGGGCCTCGTCGAGACCATCACGGAATCGGCCTTCGGCCCAGGCGATGGTCATGGATGCCCGCTGGATGGCCTGCAAGAGTTGTGGGTCATCAGAATCGGCGGCAAGTTCGCTTGCCTTGGCCAGCTCATCCTTGGCCCGGTCGAACTCACCTTTGTTTGCCGAGGCGGACGACAGATACGAGTAGTGGTGGGCCCACCAGTCTGCCGGGGCATCAGAGAAGATCGGATCGTTGGTAATCGATGCCGGAGCGTCGAAGTCTCCGACGTAGATCCGGAAGGAGGCCCAGTTTCCTGCGAAGAATTGGAGATGAGATTTTTCTCCTAGCCGGCGGGACTCTCGGAATCCGGTATCCGTGGCGGCGATGCTCTCCTGAGGATCGGGCGATCCGTAGCCGATGTTGGCGAGTGCGCGGAGTTTGGTTCCGACGAGCCCATGCTCCTCCGCGATCTTGAGTGCCTCATGGAGCAACGCCATGGCCTCGCGCGGTCGAGCCTGGCTCGAGAGGGCTGTCCCTCTCGTGATCATCGCTTGGGCCGCCACCTCGTCTAGGTCCAGCAAGTCCGCGGCTCGCATGGCCGCCAACGCCGTCTCCGCCGGGTCGCCTTCGCCGGCCAGCATCTGCCCCCGAGCCAGAGCCATGTAGGCCCGCGTCAACCCCTCGTCGCCTTCGGGATCCGGGTGTTCGGCCAGATAGGGCGTCAGAACTTCGACCGCCCGTTTGGCCCGGGTACTCACATTGTAGGCGGTACCGAGCAGACTCATCGCCTGCGCCTCGGCAGTCTCGTCACCAAGTTCCTGGGCAGCTTCAATGCAGCGCCGGGCATAGGCCTCGCATTCCTCATACCTGGCAAGGTGTTCCGCAGCAGCCGTGGCTCGCTCCAAGAAGGGCAGCAGATTGGTCGGACCGGTGAAGAATTCCTCTGCCTGCTTGGCCAAACTCAGGCACTGATCCCACGCGTTCAGGTCGTCGGCACGATCGATGGCAACGAGCATGGCGCCCTTCGCTCGATCAAGCAGTCTCTCAGCGTCTGCCGAATCGGGTGTTGCTCGAAGAGCCTCCACGAGATGGAAGGCGACGATGCCGGCCAGTTCCTCGTCATCGAGAGACCCAAAGAAGTCGGCTACTTTCATATGACGGGAGCGGCGAACCTCACGCGAGATACGAGCGTGCGCGACCTCGCGGATGAGAGCCTGCACAAAGCGGTACTGGCCCCGCTCCGGCGAACGGGGATCCCGGACGACTTCCAACAACTCGTGTCGGACCAGCGTTGCCAGCTTGGACTCGAGGTTCTCCCTTCCCTGGTCGGTGAGGAACGCCAGGCTCTCCAGACTGAATGAATGCCCCATGACTGCTGCGTCCTGCAGCAGCAATCGGTCGGCTTCGGCGAGTCGATCCAGCCGGGCGCCGATCACCGCGCTGACCGACTCGGGCACCGGCAGGTCCGTGAGGTCGGCGGTGATGTCGAACGTGCCGTCGCTTCGTTGGGTAAGGACACCCTGGCTGAGCAGCATGCGCACAAACTCGACTGCGTACATGGGAACGCCGCCCGATCGTTCGACCACGCCGTCCAGGGTCTCGTCGGGAATGCCGGGGACGAGCCCCGAAACGAGCGCACTCATGTCCTCGTCGCTCAGCGGACTGAGAGTCAGGGAGATGAACCCACGTTTGCCCGCGCCCCAGGTAGGTCGGCGATCGAGCAGGTCGGCACGAGCCAAGGTGATAATGAGGATTGGATGGTCTCGCGACCAATCGGTCATTTCTTCTACGAAGTCGAGCAGAGCCGGATCGGCCCAGTGAAGGTCCTCGAAGACGAGCACCGTGGCCCCCCTAGCGGCGATCCGCTCGAATAGGAGCCGGTAGGCGGCAGCTTGCTCACTGCCTTCGCCGACGTGGCCGTCGCGCAGCCCGAGCAGGCCTTCGAGGTGCGGTTCGACCCAGCGTTGTTCATCCGGGTCGGGAATGTACGTCTCGATCATCTCCCGAAGTCGGACCTTGGTCGTGGCGCGATCGTCGGTCTCGGCGATGCGGGCACGGTGGCGGACCATCTCACCTACCGCCCAGAAAGCGAGATTGTCGCCGTAGGCGGGCGATCGGCCCTGGTGCCAATAGACGTCGCTGATGAGCCCGTCGATGTACTTCTGGAATTCCCAAATGAGGCGGCTCTTGCCGATGCCTGCTTGACCGATCACCGAGATGAGCCGTGCCCGTTGCTCGCGCTCGGCGGCGTGCAGCTGGTCTTTGAGCATCCGCAGCTCGGGGACTCGACCGGTGAACGGTGGCTCGAGACCGTCGCTCCGGAGCGCGCCTCCGATTTGGGCGACGATCCGCAACGCCTTCCATGCTGAAACCGGGAGCTCTTTTCCCTTCATGTCGAGCGAGCCGATCTCATCAAACTGAATCGAGTCGCCCGCTGCCCGGTAGGTGGTCTCACCCACATACACCGAGCCGGGCACGGCCGCCCCCTGGAGCCGGGCGGCAGTGTTGACGAGGTCCCCGATCACCATGCCCTCTGAGTTGGTGTCCAACCGCACCGATGCTTCACCGGTCAATACCCCTGCCCGAGCGGCCATCTCGGGAACGCCGGCATCGGCGCCGAGCTTGGCCACCATGTCGACCAGCTCCATGCCGGCTCGAACGGCACGTTCGGCATCGTCCTCGTTGGTGGCGACGGCGCCCCAGGCGGCCATGACCGCATCGCCGATGAACTTCTCGACCACGCCTCCGAAGCGCTCGATGATCTCCCTGCTCCGGTCGAAGTAGTCGGAGAGGAACGAACGGACGTCCTCAGCGTCGCGACCCTCGGAGAACGAGGTGTAGTTGACGAGGTCGACGAAGAGGACCGAGACGATCCTTCGTTCGAGGTTGAGGTCTGGCTCTGCTGTGACTGCTGCTGAAGCTGTTATTGCGCCGCCGGCTCCGAGATCCGTGCCGCACTCGCCGCAGAACCGGTTGCCGGGTGGGTTTTCTGTGCCGCAACTCGGGCATGCTGCCGCCAGCTTGTTGCCGCAGTTCCCGCAGAACTTCTGGTCCGCCGCGTTCTCATGTCCACAATTGGGGCAGTTCACAGTCAGTCCCGCTCCTCAGTCATGAAACATCTCCCCTCGAGTCGCCACCAAGATACGTGATGAGCGAGCGTTATGCCGCTCGAACCGTGCCACCATGCAGCCCATGATCGTGAACCCTCCCGGGGAGCGTACCCGCCGGCCGCCACCGCCTTTTCGGCGGGTGAGCGTGGATCGGGTGCGTGCATTGACGCCACGTATGGTCCGGGTGACACTTGTCGGCCAGGAGCTGACCGGATTCCCCGTCCCAGGTCCCGCCGCCTCCGTGCGACTGCTGATCCCGTTGGCCGGCCGTCCTGAGCTGGTGATCCCCGAGTGGAATGGAAACGAGTTCCTACTCCCTGATGAGCAGCGGCCAACCATCAGAACCTTCACGCCGCGTTACTACCGGACGAAGACAAATGAACTCGATCTCGACATCGTTCTCCACGAAGACGGGGCAACCTCGACATGGGCGGCGTCTGCTTCCCCTGGAGTTCCCGCTGCCATCTCGGGCCCCGGCCGCGGATACAGTTTCGATTCCGGTGCATCCGCCTTCTTGCTGGCCGGCGACGAGACTGCGATCCCGGCGATCGCGCAACTGCTCGAAGCGCTGCCCCGCACGACGCCCGTGCATGCACTCATCGAGCTGGCACATACCGATGCCCGGATGGCTCTGCCCGACCATCCCAGGACGACGATCGAATGGCTCGACCTGCCGGCGGGGGGAGCTCCCGGGACCGCCCTCGTTGCCGCGGTCGAAGAAGCACACCTCACCGAAGGGGTCCGGCTCTGGGTGGCCGGCGAGGCGGCGGCGATGCACAAGATCCGGCAGCACCTGTTCAAGCTGCGCGGCCTGTCCAGATCGGACGCGACCGTTCGTGGATACTGGAAGAAGCGCGACTGGCCAGTCGGACCGGATGGGCTCCAGCCCGCCGACTCAGGGTGATCTGCCTGTGCTCGTGTATCGATGGCCGAGCACGCTCAACCACTCGTGGTCACCGGCATCAGTTCGCCGGTAGCTCCACCCGGCGCCGTGCCGCACACGGTGGTCGTGCCGGCACAGAGGGGCGAGATTGTCGAGCGACGTTTGCCCGCCATCTGCCCAGGGCGTTGTGTGATCTATGTCGCACTGCGACGCCGGAATGCGACAGCCGGGGAATACACAGTGTGGAAACATGGTGTCAATCGTCCGCCGGTCCGGCGCGGTCGGCCGCCGACGGGTGATGCCGCCATGGAGGGGCCGTTGCTGCCCATCGGTCACGACGAACCGCCACTCGCCCGTTAGCCATTCCTCGGCCACCCGGCGAGCGATGTCGGCTATCACCGGCCCGAAACCACCGAGATCACCGGATGAGTCGGTCAAACCGGCGAGGGTGGCGAGGTCGACCGTCATCACGAGGGATCCCCTCCCCGACACGTCGCCAGAATGGAGAACATCGGGATCGAGGATGTCCAACACGACGTCGGCGCGGAGCTGATCCATGGTTCTGGTCTCGCCACCGGTTCGAAGGTTGCGGGCTGCAGAATCGATCCGCTGACGGATGCGAACGGCACGATCCGGCGAGAGATCCATCAGAT
The DNA here is from genome assembly GCA_030598025.1 of Acidimicrobiia bacterium. Lineage (GTDB taxonomy): Bacteria > Actinomycetota > Acidimicrobiia > Spongiisociales > JAHEDJ01 > JAHEDJ01. The sequence goes on from JAUVQS010000005.1 coordinate 9,110, forward strand.
GGAGATGGGCGGTGCCGTCGACACCGGATTCAAGCACGACCCGCCGTTCTTCAACTGCAGTCTCATAGCGACGTTTGGCGTCCTCGGGATCGGCCTCGACGCTGAGCTTCCGCAATAGCGCCGTCAGTTGGCCGGTCGTGAGCTCCGGAGCTCGCTCCAGTGCCTGTTTCGCCACTTCTCGAGCCCTGTCGGCCGACAAGTGGTCGGTGCGATGAAGAATGAGGTTGGCGCGCCGCCTGTCGATACGCCCTGCCGCCAACTCCTCCCAGACCGCCGGAAGGCGTGTCTGGAAGTCGCGGGCGATGGACAGTTCATTGTCGGCAGCCCGACGCGTGAGGCGTAGTGCCGCACGAATCTCCGACGAGCAAGCCTCTTCCATCAGCTCGAAGTCGGTTTCGCCATCGTCGCCCAATGCTTCAGTGACGGAGTCTTCGACCGAGGCCATCGAGGCATAAACCTGAGCCTGATAGTGAGACGCCATCCGCTGATGGCACGCCATCACCGTCACCCTGTCGTGGCCCGTCAGGGTGTCGATGTCGATCGACGACAGCAAAGCAGCCAGCACGATCCCCGGTTCCAGATCGGCGAGGTCGCTCGAGACGGTCACCTCAACCGGGGACAACAGTGCAGCCGTCGTCTCCGCCCAGATGTGGTCGGCATTCCGGTGATCTGCTTCACCGAGCCACTCAGCAACCTCGCTGTCGAGCATTTCTGTATCGAACATATGTTCGATGATACCAGACGTCTGGGACAGAAACTACCCCCTTTACCGTGGCCTGCGGGCAGGCCTCACTGGTTGCGGCGGCTACGTCAGATCCGTCAGCCCGCCGCGTCCACCACGGTCTGGCAGAGCGCTGCAACTCCGACTGCAGGCGCGGCGCCAACAAACACTCAGCCGCATGGCTGTACGAGATGAACGCGTCGCACATCAACCCTCTCACCCGCTACCCGGCAATGGCTCGGCCTCGCTCCACGGGTCGTAGGGCCAAGGGACTTGGCCCGACGTGCCTCGGTTCAAGAAGCTCTCGTCGTAGAAAATCATCGTCAGACCCGAGGCGAAGAAGCTCATAGGACGGGACGGCGATTCGCACACATCCGTCTCGAACCAGGTTGCACAGGGGGCTTCCCACTCGACCCACAAGTCGTAGCGGCCGGGAGGTAGCCCCTCAGGGAAGTCGATCACCCAACGGTCACAGTCCACCAGTTCGGACTGCTCTCGGTAGTCCGCTCCACAGGATCGAGTGCTCTCTGTGAGAATTGACTCAGCGAAGAAGAGATAGGACCGTCCGAGTCCGAACGCTTCCTCATCTGGACCTGCCTCTCTCTTGACATAGAGGTGCACCGAGTATCCAGCATTCACCCGTGCTTCAACCGACTCGCTGCCGGGATTCGAGAATCCGTGTCTTACGTGGAATGGCTCGTGAGCAAGCCATCCGGTTGAACGCAGATACCCTCTGTTGTCCTGCTCACTTCCCGTCCTGAGAACGTCGGGTTCTGGAGATCCAGTTTGTCTTCGTCCCGGGCGAACCGCAGGTCCACCCAACGCGGCTCAGCCTCAAACACACCTCGCAACGCTCCGGGGACGGCACTCCCGGTGACGTCGCCGCCCTCCCAGCCGAACTCTCCATCGGTCATCACAGGAAGAATCCGAGACCCATCCCGGTTCTCGACCCAATACACGATCTCCTGGTTGACCCACTCCGAAGCAGCCGCTTCGGAACTGAGCAACAACACGAACCAACCCGACACATCCAACGCCTCGGTGATCGACGACCACAAGTGTGGATTCGCAGAAAGGCTCGACTCATCAAGGAAGATGCGCAACGCTCGGCGCTTCCACCACGGCTTGGCGAACCGCTGCAAACCCGTCTGAAGGCGCGGCGCCAGTAGGCCATCAGCCGCGTGGCTATAGGAGATGAAGCCGTCGTAGGTCGTACCGGTGCGCGGACCGGCCCCCTCAGCTGTGTCCATGGTCCCCTCGTTGCGACAAATATGTCCAAATGCAGGATGCTATGTCGGCCTCACGGCTCGCTAACGAGCGAGGAAGGACGCCTTTCGACGGAGCGCATAGAGGGGCATATCGCCGAACTGCTTGGCGGTCGGCAGGGTGCCGACATACTGGCATTCGAAGGTCTGCAACCCCCACAACATGACGAGGGCCGCAAAAGCATGGGTGGTGTAGATCTCCCCTTCAGGGGTGCGCGGCTCAATACGGGCCGCTTATTCATCACATGCTCCTGAAACAACACACGCTGTGCGTAACTCTATGGCCGACGGCTGAACTAGGCCCTGTGATCAGGCTGCGGTGAGGCGGTTCAGCAGGATCCGGATGCGCTTTGGCAGCAGATTGGCTGCGAACCCTGTGATCGAACTCACCAATTCCAACACGTCCTGGCTGCCGTCCCAGTGTTCGAGCACGATGTCTGCGCCGGCGACCTCGATGATGTGACGGATTCCGTAGGAGAGCAAGAGGACATCGTCGGCCTGACCGACCACCGGGATGAAATCGGGAACGACGTCGATCGGAACGACCATGTACCCCAATATGGCGCCGAGGATGGCTTTGCTCTTGAGGGGAATCCGCGTATCCCGCATCAGCCGGTAGACCAGCTTGACGAGGTTGGGCAAAGCCAGGGCGGCTTCCTTCATCCACATGCCGCGCAGCGCGAGGGGATGACCCGTGGCGTCGTAAACGGCATCCGGCCGCAGCGGCTCAGTCATCGACCTTCTCCAAAGCTTGAAGTCCGCCCCAATTACAGCGGATTCTGACCCTAGCGAGAAACCACCACCGATTCGTCGTAGGATCGCACCGTGGCTGAACCATTGAGACTCGCCATCATCGGCGTCGGAAGGATGGGGGCCTTTCACGTCGGCCGTGTGGCCACTATCGACACAATCGACCTCGTGGCGGTCGTCGACAGCGAACCAACCCGGGCGGCAGCGGTTGCCGGCGAGGTCGGTGTGGCGGCCTACGACTCTTCTGAGGTGCTCCTCGACCGCGATGATGTGGAGGCCTGGCTGATCGCCACCCCGACCCCTACCCACCCCGATCTGGTTGAGATGGCCGTTCGGGCGGGACTGCACGTCCTCTGTGAGAAACCGCTGGCTCTCGATCCAGGTCGAAGCGAGGACCTCGGTGTGCTGGCCGCGAATTCCGGCCGAGTCCTGCAGGTCGGATTCTGGCGCCGGTTCTCACCGCCCTGGGTGGCAGCCAAGCGACTCCTCGATGCAGGGACGATCGGCCGTCCGCTCCTGCTTCGGCTCGCCCAATGGGACGCCGATCCGCCGGCTGCCACGTTCTGCGACCCATCGGTGAGCGGTGGCCTGGCGATCGACTGCGGCGTTCACGAGTTCGATCTCGCCGAATGGTTGACCGGACTTGAGATCGAATCGGTGCTGGCCCGGAACCTCCCTCTCGTTGACGAATCGATCGGTGAGATCGGCGACGTCGACAATCTGCTCGCCACGCTCGACCTCGCCGGCGGCGCCCTCGCCACCGTCGATCTGAGCCGCAACTGCCGGTACGGCGATGACGTGCGCACCGAGATCCTCGGGGAGGAGGGAGCGATCTTCATCGACTTGTTGCCGAGCGGGCGAACCCGGCTGGCCACCGCGGCCGGTGTCGAAGTGATTGCCGGTTCCGAGGCCGACGATGCCGTGGAGGCAGGTGTCCGAGCCCAAGCAGCCGCCTTCGCACACCGCGTTCGTCGAGGAACCGACGAAGTCCCTGGGGCCGGTGAAAGCACGCGCGCTCTGATCGTGGGCCTGGCGGTGCAGGAATCGGCGAAGACGAACGCGCCCGTTGCCGTCTCGCGCCGCGGCTCGTTGTCTCCGGGTTCGTAACTATGAATTCGGTAGAGACCCTCGGAGGTATTGTGACCACAGCTAACGAATCGAAGGAGGCAGGATGAGCGATATAGATGGCAGGGTTGTCGCAATCACCGGGGCGACGTCGGGAATCGGGGCGGCTACTGCCCGAGCGGTAGTCGCGGAAGGCGGATCCGTGATTGTCAGCGGACGTCGCCGGGAGCGACTGGAAGAGCTGGTTGCCGAGATCGGTGGAGTTGCCGTCGAACTCGATGTCCGCGATGCTGCCGGATCTCACCGGCTGGTCGAGGCTGCCCTCAGCGAGTTCGGGCGTCTCGACGCACTCGTTGCCTGCGCCGGCATCGGAGCCTACGGCGGGATCATGGATCTGAGCGATCAACAGCTACAGGACATGATGGACATCAACGTGGCGGGAACGGTATGGCCGATCCGGGCCGTGGTCCCGCAGTTCCTCGAGCAAGGCGGAGGTGACATCGTGATCGTCGCCTCGGTCGCCGGGCTCCGGGGCGCCGGTGATGAAGCAGTCTATGCGGCCACAAAGTTTGCTCAAGTTGGACTGGCCGGTGGGCTGGATAGGGAACTCCGCAGCAGAGGCATACGAGTGAGCACCATCTGCCCCGGCGGGGTTGCCACCGAGTTTGCCATGGGCGCCGGTCGGACGGCCGATATGCCGGGCCTCGACGAAATGCTTCGAGCCGAAGACGTCGCTCAAGCAGTTCTCACCGTGCTCAAGCAGCCGCCGGCGATGCGGTCTCTGATCTGGTCGATGCGCAGCATTCACGAGCAAGACTGAATGCCGGCCAGGCCGACTGCCTGAAGGCTCGTTGTGGCGGTTGCCACCGATGGACACCCGGTGTGAGCACAGGCCGATCGCGTCAGTCGTAGGCGCCGATGACTTGCTGGTCGTAGTCGATGACCGCGCCGGTCATGAATCCCGATTCCTTTGAGGCCAGGAACAGTACCGCTCGGGCAGCGTCCTCGGGGTCGATCAAGCTTCCGAACGGTAGATCGGCGCCGGCCTCGGCGAGCCATCCATCTCCGGCGCCGTGGTACTTGCGCTGGATGGCGTCCTCGGCAGGTGTGGACATCCACCCGGGGTTGAGTGCATTGACGCGGATTCGGTGGCTCCGCAAGGCATTGGCGGTGTTCTTGGTATACACAGCCAATGCGCCCTTCGACGCGCAGTAAGTGGCTATGTACGGCTGGCCGGCGTGCGAGGAGATCGACAAGACGTTCACCATCGTTCCCTGGATGGCCTCGCGCATCATGACCTTGGCCGCACCTTGCATGAGGAACCACGGTGCCCGGGTGTTGATTGCCACCATCCGGTCGAAGAACTCAGGCGTCGAATCCCAGATTGTGTCGCGGTCCGTGATGCCGGCGCTGTTGACCAGCACGTCGATGCGACCGAATGCTGCGTCGGCTGCGGCGATGATGGTTTCCGGTGCCCTCCGGTCGGCCAGATCGGCCTCGACGAAGAGACAGCCGGTGCCCGAAGCTTCCACCTCCTCGGCGACCTGTGCAGCGCGGCCGGCGTGCCGTCCGGTGATGACCACTCCGGTGGCACCGCGCCGCGCCAGCTGACGGGCGATGTTCGCGCCGAGGCCCTGGGTCGATCCGGTAACGACCGCGACCATGCCTTCGAAATCTCCTTGCATCATTCCTCCTGGCTCATGTGATTTCGGAAACGGGCACCGGTCGTCCTTGGGCGGCCGAGCGGCCGGCGGCAAGGGCAACGACGAAGGCGGCCCGCGCTTCGTGTGGAGGGCAGACATTGTCCGTCCCCTTCAGGACGAGATCCACGAAAGCATGCATCTCCGCCCGGTAGGCGGGAGAGAATCGATCGAGGAAATCGCAATACGGCGCAATCGGCGCCGGCGGAGACCCCGGCTCGATCGATCGGAGCGGCATGCGCGCATCCCAGCCGACGGCAATGCTGCCGGCCGAGCCGAAGATCTCCATCCGCACGTCGTACCCCGCCGGGTTGTGGCGGGTCGCAGTGAACACGGCCTGCGATCCACCGCTGAGCCGCATCGTCCCTACGGCGAGGCCGTGATCTGCGTGCGCCCGGTACGGTTCGAACTCTGGGAACCCGGCCCCTCCGACGGCAAACACCTCCTCGATTTCTCGGTTGGTCACGAAACGCACCGCATCGAAATCGTGGATCACAAGATCTCGGAAGAGGTCTCCCGAGGTGGCGATGAACGACTCAGGCGAAGGTGCCGGGTCGTGGCTGGCAGTCCGCACCAGATATATGTCTCCCAGCCGGCCCGACCGGATCAGATCGCGAGCGCCCACATAACCGGCGTCGAAGCGGCGCTGGAAACCCACCTGCAATTCGATTCCAGCCGACGCGGCCAGTTCGATCAGCTCGTCGGTGGTGGCGAGATCGAGCGCAATCGGTTTCTCGCAGAAGGTGGGGAGACCGGCCGCCGCTGCCCGGCGAACCAGCTCTGGATGAGCTGCGGTCGAAGCGGCGATCACGACGGCGTCGACGACGGCAAGAACCCGGTCGGCATCGGGCATCGATTGCACCCCCAGCTCGTCCGCCAGCTCGTCGGCGCTGCCGGGTTTCGACCCGGCTAGCGCCAGTTCCGTCACCGCGGGGTGGCCGGCGAGGATCCTGGCAAAGAGGGAACCGAGGCGACCGACACCAATCACGCCCACTCGCATGACCTAGACGATCCATTCGTGCGAAGTCAACGGCAGTCGCGGATCGGGCTGCTGGTCCTCCCACGTGTTCCGCACCCATGTCTGCTCTGGGTCGTCCGTGGCGTGCCAGGTCCGCTCGTCACCCGGGCCTGCCATCACATTGAGAAAGTACATGTGGTGGCCGGGAACGGCCACCGTTGGACCGTGGTACCCGTACGGGCAGAGGGCGACGTCGCCATCCCGAACAATCATCGTGGTGTCGAACTCCCCGTCCGCGGTCCATTCACGGAACAATCCGTAGCCGTTGTCGCCCGAAAACTTGAAGTAGTAGATCTCCTCCAGTTCGACCTCGGGCGCATCGGGATCGAACGTGTCGTGCTTGTGCGGCGGATACGATGAGAAATTGCCGGCCGGCGTGATGACCTCGACCGCCAGCAGCTTGTCCGCCAGCTTGACACCGGCCATGAGGAAGTCGGTTATTTGCCGAGAAGCCACTCCGGCACCGCGCACGACCACCTCCACCTCCTCTGCTGGTCCGTAGGCCGGGTCCATTCGCCGGGTCGCCTCGGCCATCGTCAACGCGAACTCGCCGCCACTGTTGGACGTGATCCTGCACTCGGCGTCGATCGGCACATACGCAAAATCACTGACCCGGCTGAAAACCGACTCACGACCGTCGAGTTCGAACCGGTATCCATCGACTTCGACGGTGCAGGATCCCTGCAGCGGCAGAACCGCCATCTCCGACGTCCCGGTGGCTACTCTCCTGGACTCCCCCGATGCAAGCCGCAACACCCGCAATCCAGAGTACGTCCACCCCGCCGACTCCGGAGTGACGAGAACGGGGTCGGCGCCGTCGGTGACGCTACCGGCCGGCCTGAAGAGGTCCGCATTCGAAAAGGTCATTGCGTCTCCTTGTGGTGGTACCAAGTATCGATGAGGCCGCGATAGCCTTCGGCGACCGTGTCGACGAGTTGCTCATCGGCCATGTCTCCAGCCAGCCAGGCGCGGGCCGGTTCCGCAATGATGCCCCGGCCCACCGCGAATCCCGTGACCACCGGCTCGGTAGCCGCGGCTGCCAGTGCGGCCGAAAGGGTGGCATCGTCCGAAACCTGCCCCAGAACCAGGACGCCACGGCACAGCGGGTCTCGACGGCGAATGATGTCGCCGATGGCCTTCCACGAGTCCGGGTCGCGATCCGGTGGAAGCTTCCACCAGTCGGGGCGGACACCGATCGAATACACCCACTCGACCATCGGGGCCACGCCCCGCCGGTCGTAACTTCGATCGGCGGGTGCCTGCAACTCGACGAGGAACTCGCGGTCCTGCGCATGGCAGGCCGCGGCCAGACGCGCGAGTCGTCGCTCGTGGGTCCGCCTTGTGCTCTCAGCATCGCCCGGACGGGCGTACACCATGACCTTGGCGACGTGCGCGGTCGGCCAGGTCCGCAGCGTACCGCTGATATCCGGCCCGTCGTCGAACTTGAAGGGACTGGACCGGGCCACCTCGACCGCGCGACCGATCCATACTCCCAAGCCGCTCAGCTCTTCAAAAAGGTGGCCTCCGTACATGTCGTCGAGCAGGATGCCGGCGTCAACACGCCCCGCCGCTACCCGGGTGAAGGCGTTGACGATGAGCCGCTTGAGATCGGGGAGCTTCTCTCGCGAGGCTCCGGTGTCTGCCGCGATCTCCTCGAGTTGCCAGCGATGATCGGCCGCCAGGACGCAGAGGTTCTCCCAGTTGCCTCGCCGGGTGGTGACACGGTGGAGGTGCTCGAGCCAATCATCTTCTCGGGGACGTCGCAAGTCGCCCACCTTGGGTAGGAAGTACTGAAGCTCGTCCCATGAAGGTATTGCCGGGGCGCAACCGTGCCGGGAAACCACCAGAGCACCACAGGCGTTGGCCAGCCGGGCACACTGCTCGAGCGACTCGCCGGTCAGCCATCCGCGCAGGAACCCGCTCATGAAGGCGTCGCCGGCACCGACCGTGTTGAACACCTCCACGGGTACGCCGGGACCACGCAGCGCATCGTTCAAGTCGTCGGGGATGGGACCGTCGAAGATCAGACAACCGAGCGCGCCGAACTTGAGGACGATCGTGGCGTCCGTGAGGCTCCTGATCGAACGGACGGCGTCGGAGGTGTTGGTGGACCCACCGGCGATGTGTATCTCCTCCTCGGTCCCGACGACCAGATCGCATGCGCCGAGGACCGACTGGATCTTCTCAGTGACGGCTCCACTGGCGATGAACATCTCTCCGCCGGCGGCGTGATCCGCCACTCCCCACAGCACCGGGCGGTAGTCGACGTCGAGCACGATCCGGCGACCAGCCGCCCCGGCTGCTCGAACTGCCTTCCGAGTTGCCGCCTCGAGGTTGTCCCTGGCGAGGAAGGTGCCCGTGACGAGCAACGCCCCGGCGGAGGCGATGTAGTCGGGGTCGATGTCGGTTTCGTCTGTCGCCAGATCCGCCGTGTTCTCGTAGAAGAAGATACGGGGGAACCCCTCGGACCCCCGGACGCCCACGGTAACGATGCCGGTCAACCTGTCGGGGTCGGAGCGGAGGTGGGTGACGTCGGCCCCCTCGGCGGCGAGTTCTCTCCGGATGAACTCCCCCATCTGCTCGTCCCCGACCCGGGCCACCATGGCGCTCCTCAACCCGAGTCGGGCGGTCCCGACGCAGATGTTCCCTGCGCTGCCCCCGACATACTTGCGGAACGACTGGACGTCTTCGAGCGGAGCGCCTTCTTGTTCCGCGTAGAGGTCGAGGTTGATACGCCCGAGGCAGATGAGGTCGAGTGGGAGAGAACCCATCCGGTCAGATTCCACGCCGCTGATGCTTCCTCTCTGCTTCGAGTTCGGCCCTGGCGATGCGGACCTGCTCTCGGTCGGATACTTCCGGTACGCCGACCTCCCACCAGGCGCCACCCTCGGTCCAGTCGTATTGCGCCACCTCGATGACGATGGCATAACTGCGGTCGGCCTTCTTGGCGCGCTGGAAAGCCTCTCTGAACTCCGCGATGGTGGTGACCTTCTCACTGATGGCTCCCATCGCCTCCGCGTGTTTGGCGAAATCGACCTGGACCATCCGCTCGTGTCTGGCAGTCCGCAGGAGGTTGTTGAACTCCTCCCCGCCGGTATTGACCTGGAGGCGGTTGATCACCGCGAAGCCTCCGTTGTCGCAGATCAAGAAGATCACCTTGTGCCCGGTCATCACCGTTGAGTAGATGTCGGAGTTCATCAGCAAGTACGAACCGTCTCCGACCCAGCAGATCACATCCCGATCGGGCAGGGCCATCTTCGCCCCCCAGGCTCCTGCGATCTCGTACCCCATGCAGGAATACCCGTACTCGGCGTCGAACGATCCGACCGACTTGGAGTGCCAGCCCATATTCAGCTCACCCGGAAGACCGCCCGCCGCACTCACCTGATAGTCCTCCGGATCACACATCTCGTTGACCGCCCGGATGACTTGTGCATAGGGCGGCACCTCATATTCACCGGATGTGAAACGGTCCAGGTAGCCGTACCATTCGGCCCGTTCCTCGGCACCGAGCCTGAGCCAGGCCTCCGGCGCACGGTATCCCCTGATGGCATCACCGAGGTCGGTCAGCGCGACCTTGGCGTCACCGATCAGGGAGACCGCTTGGTGCTTGGTCGCGTCGAAACGGCCGACGTTGATCGATATCAGCGTCATCGTTTCGTTGCGAAAGACCGACCAGGATCCGGTCGTGAAATCCTGCAGGCGCGTGCCGACCGCCAGGACCACGTCGGCTTCTTCTGCCAACGCGTTTGCGGAGGTACTGCCGGTAACGCCGAGTGGGCCGACGAAGTTGGGATGATCGGCGACCAGGCACGCCTTGCCGGCCACAGTTTCGGCCACCGGAATCCCATGTTGCTCGGCGAACGATGTGAGATCATCCACCGCCCCCGAGTAATGGACGCCGCCGCCAGCGATGATCAGCGGCTTTTCGGCTGCGACCAGGATTTCTGCCGCGCGCGCGACATCCCGCGGATCGGGACCGGGTCGCCTGATGTAGTGGACCCGCTTTTCGAAGAGGGAGACGGGGTAGTCGTATGCCTCGGCGGAGGTGTCCTGGGGAAGACCGATGTAGGCAGGGCCACAGTATTCCGGGTCGAGCATGGTTGCGACCGCTTGCGGCAGCGATTGAATCACCTGTTCGGGCCGCGTGATGCGGTCCCAGTATCGGGTGACGGCCCGAAAGGCGTCGGAGACGGTCGTTGTCGGGTTGTCGAAGTGCTCAATCTGCTGAAGAACCGGATCGACGAATCGGTGCTGGAACGTATCACCGCTGAAGATCAGCAACGGCAAGCGGTTGGCATGGGCGGCGGCGGCAGCAGTGATCATGTTGCTCGAACCGGGACCAACCGAAGACGTGGCAATCATGATCTGGCGCCGGCGCTTGGCCTTGGCATAGGCCACCGCCGCCAGCGCCATCGACTGCTCGTTGTGGCCCCGCCAAGTGGGCAGCTCGTCCTGAACGGGGTAGAGGGCCTCGGCGAGGGAAACCACATTGCCGTGGCCGAAGATGCCGAATACGCCGGCGAAGAGGGGTTCTTCGCGTCCGTCGATGATGGTTCGCTGTGCGATGAGATATCTGACGATCGCCTGCGCGGCCGTGAGCCTGACGGTGTTCATTCGGTTTCTCCTCCTGTATTGCGCACGGTTCTCAGGTAATTCGCCATCGAGTTTCTGAGCAGCGGTTCGACACCGGTGGTGAGGTAGCGAGCTCCGCGTTCCTTCCAGGCTGTCGCTTCTGTCGGATTTGACACGAAGATGCCGAGCGCCTTGCCGGCCGCCAGGACCGCCTCTGCGACTCGGTCCATTGCCGTCTGCACCTCTGGATGGGAGGCATTGCCGACCTGCCCGAGAGAGTGGGCGAGATCCGTCGGGCCGATGAATACAACGTCGACTCCTTCGACGTGGGCCAGTTCATCGACATTCGCAACGCCGTCTGCCGTCTCCACCTGCACCACCACCAGGGTCTCGGCGTTGGCCCGCCGCGTATAGGCTCCAATCGATTCCGGCACTCCGAAGCGGGCCGAGCGGGTGGCGGCCAGGCCGCGCGATCCCTGCGGCTGATACTTGGTGGAGTTCACCGCCGCTTCGGCCTCGGCTGCCGAATTCACCCACGGCACCTGAAGGCCGTGTGCACCCGCATCGAGGAAGCGCAGGATCGTCGACGGTTCGTTGGTCGTCACCCGCACGATGGGCGTCACCCCGTGGAGCTCGCAGGCCCGTGACAGGTCTTCGACGTCGCCGGGCTGCAGTGACCCGTGCTCGGCGTCCAACACCAGGAAGTCCCAACCTGCGAGGGCGACGAACTCGGCCAGCGTCCCCACCGGATAGCGGACGAAACATCCGACGACGGTCTCCCCGGCCTGCAGCCGCGCTTTTGTGTGGTTCTTCATAACCATGGCTATCGGTCCAGACCGTGTATGACGACCGTCTTCATTTCCGTCATCTCCTCGACGGCGTAGCGGATTCCCTCTTTGCCGATGCCGCTGCCTTTGAGCCCGCCGTAGGGCATGAGGTCCGCCCTCCAGAGTGGCGTCCAGTTGACGTGGACGTTGCCGGCATCGACTTCGCGAACGAATCGCATTGCATGGTTTATGTCGCGAGTGAATATGCCTGCACCGAGGCCGTAGCTCGAGTCGTTGGCCAGGGCGATGGCATGATCTACGTTCTCCGCTTTGGTCACGCCGAGAGTGGGGCCGAACACCTCTTGATCGGAGAGCTTCATTCCCGGCTCGACATCTGCCACTACCGTGGGGGCGAGCCTGGCACCATCGCGTTCGCCGCCGATGATCACCCGGGCGCCGGCGGCGACGGCTTCATCGATCCAGTCCTCCACGCGTGCGGCTTCATCCTCTGAGATCATTGACGAGATCTTGGTATCTTCGACGAGTGGATCGCCCATGCGGATGGCGGCGACCGGTCCCCGGAGGGCGTCCAGATAGTCCTCGTAGACCGCCTCGTGCACGATCACCCGCTGCAGAGAGATGCAGACCTGGCCGGCATTCACGTAACCCCCGGCGGCGCTGGCGGCCGCCGCGACCTCGAAGTCGCAGTCTGGCATGACCACCATTGGACAGTTGGCGCCGAGCTCGAGCGACAGACGTTTTATGCCCGCAACCCGTGTGATCTCTTCTCCGACGCGGGTGCTGCCCGTGAACGACACCTTCCTGACCCGAGGGTCCCTGACCAGCGGCATCCCCACCCGGCGACCTCCGCCGGTGATGGTCTGGAGGGCCGGTTCAGGAAGCCCCGCCTCGATCAGCCTGGCGGTGATCGCCAACGCCGTGAGCGGAGCCTGTGAGGCAGGCTTGAGGATGACGGCGTTGCCGGCAGCCAGCGCCGGAGCGATCTTGTGTACGACCAGAAGCCCCGGGTAGTTGTAGGGGGTGATAGCCACCACCACACCGGTCGGGATCCGCAACGTGAAGCCGAGCTTGCCTTCGGCGCCGGGTTGCGCGTCCAGTGGGAGCGTTTCGCCTCGCACCTGGGTTCCCTCGAACGAAGCGAGCCGGAACATGTCTCCCAGGCGGCCGGCCTCCCCCCGCGCTTCGGAGATCGGCTTGCCAGTTTCGAGACTGATTGTGCGCGCAACGTCTTCGGCGTCGGCATCGAGCAGATCGGCTGCCCGGCGCAACACCTCTGCGCGGGTCGCACCCGGTAGCCTCCGCATGATGGCCGCTCCTCGCTGGGCCGTACTCAGCGCTTCTTCGACCTGGGCGGCGGTAGCAAGCGGTATACGGTCGACAACCGAACCCGAGTAGGGGGCCACGACATCGATTTCTTCGGGCGACCCCTGCCAGCGGCCCCCCACGAACATTTTCATTGCGAGCTCCTCAATCGATCCGCAGGCTCGTGACCTTTTCCCAGGCGCCGGATTCCCACGAACGAGCCATGGCGGCTTCGACTTCGGCTGCGGCCAGGGCGTCGGCGAAGCCGACTGTTCCTTGCTCACCCGAGGCAACAGATCTCAGGAACTCCAGGGTCTCGATGACCTTGAGGTCTTCGTAGCCGATGGGGTTCCCGCCACCGGGGACGATATTCCCGTGGTGGGGGAACGCGTCGCCGGCCAGCACCCGCGTAAAGCCGTCGACCGGGATCTCTTCCGGTAGGTAAAGCTGAAGTTCGTTCATGGTCTCGAGATTCCACGCCGCCGCTCCGCGGTCACCGTTCAACTCGAAGGCCATCTGACTCTGGGGACCGAAAATCGACCGGTCGACCTCGAGTGTCCCCCTTGCTCCGTTCTCGAACTCGACGAGGGCGCCGACGTAGTCCTCGTTGGTGACTTCCCCCCTCGGGTCGCCGGGCGATCCGCGGTCGTAGTGGGTACCCAGCCCCGGCTTCGGGAGCGGGCGGTCCTTGATGAAGATCTCCCGGGCGGCCACGACGCGGGAGATCGGGCCGACCAGATTGTGCGCCATGTCGACCGTATGCGACATGATGTCGGTGAGGACGCCGTATCCGGCCTCTTCGTAGAGGTATCGCCAGCTCAGGACGCCCAGCCGGTCCCTTCCGTACATGGTGAAGAACCGTCCGCGATAGTGCGTCAGGTCTCCAAGCCTGCCGTCCTCGATCAGCTGCTTGAGGTACTGAACCAGCGGAGACCACCGGTAGTTGAATCCGACGCTCGTGATGACGCCGGCTTGGCGGGCTGCAAACTCGATGGCGGCGGTGACCTCCGGAGACTCGCCGACCGGTTTCTCGCAGAAGATTGCTTTGCCGGCCGCCGCGGCCGCTTCTGCGATCGGCCTGTGCAGCTTGTTGGGAGCGGCAATGTTGACCACTTCCACTTCCGGGTGGTTGATCACGTCGAGCCATTCCGTCGTGGAATGCTCGAATCCGAAGTTCATGCGTGCTAGGTCGGCACGGGCCGGAACGTTGTCGGCGGCCATCACGAGCCTGGGCATGAGGCCCGCCTCGGGGAAGTGCATTGGTATGCGGCGGTACGAGCGCGAATGTGCTTGTCCCATCCAGCCGAAGCCGATCACACCGATACCGATCGTTTGGGTCACTGCTCAAGTCTCCTGGAAGCTCGGGTTCGGCCGGCAAACCGGCCAAACATCTGGATTGACGAGATGGGCTGGGCGTTCGCCGCGCAGAACTTGAAGTGCCTGGGCGACGGCGCTCTCGTACAGCCGTTCCTTGCCCGCCGCCGTAGCAGTCGCGATGTGCGGTGTCACCACCACGTCGTCACGCTGGAGGATGGGGTGGTCCGGCGGGAGCGGCTCCGGGTTGGTCACGTCCAGTCCGGCGCCGAAGAGGTGTCCCCGCTCGAGCGCATCCAATAGCGCGGCGTGATCGACTAACCCACCGCGCGCAGTGTTGATGAGGATCGAGCCGGGCTTCATCATTCGAAGTGCCTCGGCGTCGATCAAATGACGGGTCCGGTCGGTAAGGGGAACGTGAAGCGAGATCACGTCCGCTTGCACGAAGAGATCGGAGAGCGAGTCCACGAAGTCGAGATTGAGCTCGGTTGAGGCGGGGACGAACGGGTCGTAGCCGACCGCGATCATGCCGAGTCCCTCGGCCATTCGCGCAACCGCCCGGCCAATCCTCCCGGCCCCAACGATCCCGATCCGGCGGCCGGCCAGTTCCACGCCGCGGTGTGAGGCGAAGAAGTCACGGCCACCTCCCCGCAACGCGACCTGAGCTTGCGCAATTCGCTTCGCCACAGACAAGAGAAGGGCGATGGTATGTTCCGCAGTCGACGCGGTCGGGGCATCCGGTGTGTTGCAGACTGCGATCCCTCGGTCCGTTGCCGCTTGTACTCGAACCTTGTCGTACCCGATCCCAGTACGAGCAATCACCCGAAGGCCGGGGGCGAGATCCATGGCGGCGGCATCGTAGGTCACCAGGGACGATGCAATCACTGCTTCTGCACCTGAGACGACCGACAGGAGGTAGTCGGGAGTGGCCGTGCCCGGTCCGAGCACCTCCGCCACTCCCTCGAGTTTGGCGGCGACGTGATCGGGGACTTCCCTCTCGAACCAGATCCGGAACATCCAAAGCCCTCCGAAACCACTTGACACCGGCCTGGCGCGGAGTATAGCGTTCGAATCATTGGAACGTTCCATGCTGCAGCACTGGAATTCTCGCCTCGAGTATGA
>JAUVQS010000086.1 GCA_030598025.1 Acidimicrobiia bacterium
ACTCTCCCCTCGCCGGCGAGACTCGGCAGGTCCCAGGCAACCGGATCTGCGCTGCCACTCGAGTCCGGTCCCGATCCACTCATTGCCGCGGCGCCCACCACCACCACGAGCACGGCACCGACTATCAGCCCCCACCTGGTGAGTTGCTTGCGCCGGGCTGCTTTCTTATGCGCCTCGGCGCGCTTGGCTTTGGAGCCTCCTGCGGATTGGGCCATCGCCAGGAGCCAACCGATACCGCCGCCGGACTCTGTCGAAACTGTCGGAACTACGACTATCCGGCCGCAGCAACGCCCCTTCACCTTCTTGCGTCTCCCGTCATCGCATACCGGACCTGAGAGACGCAAGAACGGGGATGTTGGTGATTCAAGGGTGCGTGCGGTTGTTATGCATCTTGCTTGCTATAGTTAGCAGTGCTTTGCAGACCGACACCGCCTCCATCACCATGCTCCTTCGCGACAGCACGTCCGTGCGCATGCGCCCGGTAACGCCGGCCGACAGGGACCAACTCGTCCGGGGATTCGAAGAGCTGTCCGAAGAGGCGCGCTTTCAGAGGTTCTTCACGCCTGTTGCACGACTCTCGAGTACTCAACTGGACTACTTGACCGACATAGACCATGTCGACCACTTCGCCTGGGGAGCGGAGTCAATCGACGGTGCCGGGATCGGTATTGCCAGGTATGTCCGCACCGGATCCGATATCGCCGAAGCAGCTTTCACGATCACCGATGACTATCAGGGTCGCGGCCTCGGATGGTGGTTGTTCCAGGCACTTGCAATGGTCGCCGCGGATCATCAACTCTCCCGATTCGAGATGACGATGCTGGCGGACAACTCGGCCATGGCACATCTGGCCAGCAAGGCGGGAGCCCACTTCGAACCTCCGACCGGCACGACCGTGAGAGCCGAGGTTGAACTGAATCCGGCACTGTGGTCCGATCTTCCCAGGAGCAGTGAACTCCGGCGCCTGGCCGCCGCCGTCGCCGCCGCTGCCTGAAGGAACACAGGCAGAAACCTCCGGCCGGTTACCGGCCAGTATCTCGTCGCCTAAACTTCAACCATGGCTGAGTACACACCACCACTGCGCGATATCAAATTTGTCCTCTCCAACATCGTTGACCTGGCCGGCCTGGCAGCCCTCGAAGGCTTCGAGCACTCGGACCCGGACACGGTCTTTGGAGCCCTCGATGAAGGTGGCCGGTTCATGGCTGAGGTTGTCGCTCCGACCAACAGCATCGGCGACAAAGAAGGAGCAGTCCTGTCGGACGAGGGCGTCGTAATCACGCCCGACGCCTTCAAGAACGTCTATCGCTTGTACGTCGAAGCTGGGTGGGGAGCTGTGCCGTTCCCTCCCGAATACGGTGGCCACGGGTTCCCATGGGTCGTTGGGTTGTCCATTCAAGAGATGCTCGCCGCCTCAAACATGGCCTTCTCGCTCCTCCCGATGCTCACCCAGGGGGCCATCGAGGCCGTTCTCCTACACGGCAGCGATGAACTGCGCGGCAAGTTTCTCGAGAAGCTGATCACCGCCGAGTGGTCGGGAACGATGGTTCTCACCGAACCCCAGGCGGGCTCGGACCTCGGAGTCGTGCGCACCAGGGCCGTACCGCAGGATGATGGAACCTATCGCATCACCGGTCAGAAGATCTTCATCAGCTGGGGCGACCACGACCTCGCCGAGAATGTGATCCACCTGGTGCTGGCGAGAACTCCCGACGGGAAGCCGGGCACGAAGGGCCTTTCGATGTTCCTCGTACCGAAGATGCTGGTGAACGACGACGGAACCCTCGGCGACACAAACGAGGTCTCGGTGGTTTCGCTGGAGCACAAGCTCGGCATCCATGCCAGCCCAACCTGCGTGCTCGCGTTCGGAGACGACGAAGGCTCGGTCGGCTATCTCGTTGGCGAAGAGTTTGAAGGCATGAAGAACATGTTCACGATGATGAACAGCGCACGCCTCTCGGTCGGACTCCAGGGGCTCGCAATCTCAGAGCGGGCATATCAGGACGCCCTCCAGTACGCGCAGGAGCGCAAGCAAGGCCGTGCGATTGGCACGCAACCGGGCGAACACTCGTTGATCATCGACCACCCGGACGTCCGCCGCATGCTGATGACCCAACGTGCCTACATCGAAGCCATGCGCTCGCTGCTCTATACCAATGCCGAGGCCATGGATATCGCTCTGAATCATCCGGATGAAGATCGGCGGCAGGAAGCCGCTGAGCTCGCCGACCTGCTCACCCCACTCTCCAAAGCGTGGTCAACGGATCTCGGCGTCGAGCTGACTTCGCTGGTGATTCAGGTGTACGGCGGCATGGGATACGTCGAAGAGACGGGAGTCGCTCAACATTTCCGGGATGCCCGAATCGCACCGATCTACGAAGGCACCAACGGCATCCAGGCCATGGACCTCGTGGGTCGCAAGCTACCGATGCGCGGAGGCGAAGTAGTCCGCGGGTTCATCGGGCGCATGGCATCGATCGACGCCGACCTGGCAGCGGCCGGAGACGATCTCGCCTCGATCAGGTCTGGCATGACGGACGCTATCGCGGCCCTGTCGGACGCCACGATGTGGTTGGCCCAACGCGGCATGGAGAACATCAACGATGCTCTGGCGGCGGCCACCCCCTATCTGCGAATGTTCTCGACCGTGACGGGTGGATGGTTCATGGCACGACAGGCCCTCGCGGCCCACGCGGCGCTGAACAACGGCGCGGCCGGCGACGAGTTCCTCCAGGCGAAGGTCGTGACCGCCCGGTTCTACGCCGAGCAACTTCTGCCGCAGGCAGCAGGCCTGCTCGGCGCTATCAAAGGCGGCGCGGATGTGTTGTTCGAGATCGACCCGGGTTTTCTAGGGGTGTAGCCCAACGTCCGCCGGCTTTCGCCGGCGGACCGCGGGTGTAACTCAACGCTGAGTTCCGAAGGAACTCAAACTCGCCGGCGATGCCGGCGGGCGGCGACTAGTTTCAGCTAGGCACATCCCAACCGACCACAAGGAGGCGGACATGGGTGAGAGCGTCTACAAGGTTGTCGAACTCGTCGGCTCGAGCACCGAGTCTTTTGAGAAGGCGGCCGCCGCCGCGGTCCTCAAGGCACGCGACTCGCTTCGCGATCTGCGCATCGCGGAGATTTCGAAATTCGACATGCATCTCGATGATGACGGCAACATCGTCGCATACCGGGCGAAGGTCAAGATCTCTTTCAAGATGGAGGACTAGCGGGAGTCCGATATGCCTTGCCGATGAGACCACACAGCAGGGCATCTCGACTCTATCCGACGACCGGCACCTGGTCGTAGCTTGGAGTCATGAGGATCTCAGTTGCAGATGATGGCCGGACCGTCATCTTTCGTCTCTCGCCGCTCCAGGCTCCTCTGGCGTTCAAGAGCAAACTCGAAGTGCCGGTCGAAGCGATCACATCCGCCGAAGCCGTGCCACGGTCCGACGTTCCATTCGGGCCGATAATTCGCGCCCCGGGGACCTTCATTCCCGGACTCGTCCGATTCGGATCGTATGGACGCAAACCGAACCGGCATTTCTGGGCCGTGGTCCGTCATGATCCGGTTCTAGTGGTTGATCTCGATGACTGGGACTACCAACGTCTCGTGATCGGGGTCGATGACGCTGCCCAAGCAGCCGGGTCCATTCAGGTAGCGATGATTTAGCTCCATAGAGAATCACAGTCGCGGACGCGTTAGATTGAGCACTACGGAGAGGAGATATCAAGCATGCAGAAGATCGTGGTCGGTTTCATCAGGTCACCGGAAGGGGAGGCTGCACTGAAGACGGCCATCGGCGAGGCGAAGCTCCGCAGCGCCCAACTGATCGTCGTGCACTCCATGTATGGGGGCAAACGCGAGGACGAGACAGAGGTTCTTGCCTATCGGCAGGAACTCGAAGCGGTCGACCAGCAGCTCACCGCAGACGGCGTCGACCACGAGATGCACGAATACGTGCGCGGACTGTCTCCAGCAGAAGACCTCACCCGGACTGCTAGAGAAGAGAACGCCGACTTGATCGTCATCGGCCTCCGGCGCAGGACGCCGACGGGCAAATTCCTACTTGGCTCGAACGCCCAGGAGATCCTCCTGGACGCCGATTGCCCGGTACTGGCGGTCAAAGTCGACAAGTAGGACAAAAGAGGTACCAGGTACTTGGAAGATCAGCGAATAGGTGGTCGCTGCCCCCTCTGGGTTCGCTGCGCTGCAGTGTTGGATTGTGCGACATACCAGACACCTCCGATGCTTGGGGCCCGTTAAACGTGCTCTCCCGCTGGCGGGGGAGCTGGCTCGCTGCGAAGCAGCGAGATGCGGAGCCGGACTGAGGGGATGTCGTGGCAGAACAGACTTGTCCCAGTTGGAGCTTGCCCGGCTGCCCCCTCCGCTCTGCGGCATCAGCCGCAGACCACCTCCCCCAGCTTCGCTGGTGGAGGACGTTTTGACGAGTACAGAGTGTCGGATTCAGACCGCCGACAGAACACCACCGAGCAGAGCAGGTTGGAAGGGACCGAGCCACCTATCCGCTGATCCTCGAGGTACCGAGAGGATCAGCTAGACGATTCGTCCGCGGCCGCAGTACACGGTGCAGTCGCCATCGCGAACGAATCCGACGACGGTCATCCCCAGCTCCTCCCCCAGTTCGACGGCCAGCGAGGAAGCGGCTGATATGCCGCACAGCAGAGGGAATCCGGCCACGGCCGCCTTCTGTACGACTTCGAAAGAGATCCGCCCCGACACGAACAGAATGAGATCATCGAATCGCCATCGAGCCGGCGCCAGGGATCCGACCAGTTGGTCAACGGCATTGTGGCGACCAACGTCCTCACGCAAGGCGATCAACTCGCCGTCGGCGGTTACGGCCGCAGCCGCGTGGATGCCACCGGTCTCCTCGAAATTGGCTTGCTCCGCTCGCATCAAATCAGGTAGCCCGGCCAGCACATCTACATCAAGCCTCAGGTCCGAGTTGAGAGGACCGGACGCAACACGAACCGCGTCAATTGATGCCTTGCCGCACACCCCACAGGACGACGTCGAATAGAAGTTCCTCTTGAACCTCTCCGGGTCGACGATCACTCCGTCCGCCAATCTGAGGTTCCAACGGTTCTCGTCGATTTCCTCCACGCCGGCCACTTCACCCGGACCCAGAAGAATCCCCTCCGTGAGTGCGAAGCCGAGCATCAAGTCGGCATCGTGACCCGGAGTCCGCATCACGACGGCCAGCGGAGTCCCCTCGAGTCTGATCTCGAGAGGTGCCTCCTCGACAACGCGGTCGGCGGCGAGCTGCCAGCCGGATCCTGTTCGACGATCAACTTCGCGCTCAACGATTCCGGCCATGGGGAGAACGTACTACGCAATAGCCAATAGCCATTAGCCCCGACGCACACGAGTAGCGGTGGGCAATTCGCTATTGCCAATTGCCAATTGCCGGTCGCCTCAGATCAACTCGTCCACCGACGCAACAAAGAAGTATCCTTCAGGCAGAACACCACCCCGGGGAGTCGGGATAGCCGACTGAGAGGGAAGCCCGCCGTGAGGCGATCGCTACCGACCCGTGGAACCTGAACTGGGTTATGCCAGCGGAGGAAGCGAGTGGACGACCACATTGCACAATCATCGGTTCCTCCCGGTGCCACCGCGCCGCCGGCACTAGGAAGGAATCCAAAATGAGAGCATTCGCCCTAGGAATCGTATTCTGTACCGCTACCGCGGCGTGCGGCGGAACCTCCGCTGAACCTTCCACGGCCCCTCCCGACACCCTCAGGCTGGTCACACACCAATCGTTTGCCGTCTCGGACGGAATCATCGAGGCGTTCGAGGCAGAGCACAACGTAACGGTGGAGATCCTGCGTTCCGACGACGCCGGCACGATGCTCAATCAAGCCATCCTGACCAAGGGCAATCCGCTCGGAGACGTGATCTTTGGAATCGACAATACGTTCCTGAGCCGCGCCCTGGAAGCTGAGATTCTCGAACCATATGAGTCCCCGCAACTGGCGACCGTTCCCGATCACCTGAAACTGGACCCCGGCCACAGAGCCACACCCATCGATTTCGGAGACGTCTGCATCAACTTCGACCGCTCGACCATCGGCGACGAAGCGGCGCCACAATCCCTCCTCGAACTGACCGATGAGGAGTTTCGAGGTCAGCTCGTGGTCGAGAACCCGGCTACATCATCGCCGGGTCTTGCTTTTCTGTTGGCGACCATCGCCGAGTTCGGCGAGGAGGGCGGCTACACGTGGCAGGACTACTGGGCAGACCTGCGAGACAATGATGTCGCAGTGACTGCCGGTTGGGATGACGCCTACTACAGCCGATTCTCCGGTGGAGCGGGCCAGGGTGATCGACCGCTGGTGGTGTCCTATGCGTCTTCGCCACCGGTAGAAGTGATCTACTCGGAATCGCCACCCGATGAGGCCCCGACCGGCGTGATGGAAGCCGGATGCTTCCGCCAGATCGAGTTCGCCGGTGTGCTCGCCGGAACCGATGCTCCTGGTCTCGCGGCCGCTTTCATCGACTTCATGCTGGGTATCGAGTTCCAGGAGGACATCCCGCTCAACATGTTCGTGTTTCCTGCCAATGCAGAGGCCCGACTTCCTGATGTGTTCGTTGAACACACGAAGATCCCCGACACTTTCGCAACCCTCGCCCCGGACTTGATTGACGCCAACCGACAGCGGTGGATCGAGGAGTGGGATGCTG
>JAUVQS010000056.1 GCA_030598025.1 Acidimicrobiia bacterium
CATCGCCATCTTCGATCTCATCGCCATCTTCGATCTCATCGCCATCTTCGATCTCATCGCCATCTTCGATCTCATCGCCATCTTCGATCTCATCGCCATCTTCGATCTCATCGCCATCTTCGATCTCATCGTCCTCATCCGGCGACACGGTCCCGTCTTCGGTGTCGTCGGCGGCCTGGTCGATCTCATCGCCGCCATCCGGGAGTTCTGTCTCGTCGTCGCCGGCATCGTCCTTGCCGAAAGTGACTCCGAATACCGGAGCATCTGGTTCGGACGGTTCCTCCGAGAATTCGAAGACCCCCCATTCGGCGTTCGTTCGCTCAGCGTCATCGATCGAAACATCGGCTTCGGACTCAATCTCGACGACTTCTTCGACCGTATCGGCCACATCCTCGAAGGAGAATACGGCTTCATCGACTGCTGGAATCTCTGCGGGATGTTCAGATCCCGAAAGATCCTCGAGCTCCCGAAACACCGATGGAGTATCCGCCGGGTCAATCGTGATCTCGGTGTCGCCGTCCAAGAGAGCGGTGTCGTCGTCGACCTCGAGGGCGGTGTCGGCCAGCTCGGCGACAAGTGACTCGAACTCAGAATCGGGGACTGAGGCTTCTTCGACAACCTCCAGATCTGGGACGGCCCCGAACGTGGAGTCCTCATCAGCTTCACCGATGAATGAGACTTCTGCGAACGCGGCGGCGGCCTCATCGAGGGTTGCTTCGGTGGTCCCGTCGGCTACCTCGTCGATCGTTTCTTCATCCAGCCCTTCAGCGACATCATCCTGATCGGTCGGACTCGATTCGGTGACCATCCACGGCGGCGGCTCGAGGGGAAGGTCGGCGTCGGTGCCACCTACACCGAGTGAAGCGCCGGTCGTCGGCGTAGTCAGATCGGGGGGCTCGGTTGAGTCACTCTCTTCCGCGGATTCCAAAGCGGTCACATCGATGCTCTCCTCGATGGGCTCGACATGTTCTTCGGGTTCCTCGGCTGGGACCGGTTCGTCATCTGCGGGAGCCGGCGATCCTCCAAATAGACCGGAGGCGGCCAGAACCTGGGACAGCGGCCCGCGGGATTCTGTCTGAGTAGGAGGTGGACCCGGGTCTTGTTCGGACTCCGGCGTCTGGGGAAGCTCAGGCGAGTCATCATCAATGGGTTCGAATTCGACGTCTACCGTTGGCGGCTCAGCCGCCTCGGGCTGGTCTGCCGGTGGCTCGACGGGCTCGGTTGGGGCCTCGTCGGCGGTGGCGTCCACCGGCGCCGACTCCTGCGGTGAAATCGGTTCGTCTTCCGGCAAACCCCAAGGGTCTGCGCTTGAGTTCGTTGTATCAGCCACGGTTTGTTTCCCTCCGCGAAGCCGGCATGCGAGCATACCCCATATACAAAGTCGTACTACCTTTCTTTCGGTCGTGAAGATAACCGTCATAACCATATTTCCAGGATATTTCGCGAGCCCTCTGAGCATGGGGGTGGTCGGTCGCGCGATCGAGGCCGGGCACCTAGATGTGAGAACCGTTGATTTGCGTGACTTCAGCAAGGGTGCCCACCGCCAAATTGATGACGCCCCGTTCGGCGGTGGGGCCGGCATGGTGATGATGATCGAGCCCTTGGCGAAGGCATTGGGCCCGCTATCCGATTCCATCCGCGTGCTCATGACGCCGGCGGGAAGACCTCTCGACCAGGACATGCTGGATCGATTCGCCACCATTGATCACCTCACCCTGGTCTGCGGCCGCTATGAGGGTGTGGATGAACGAGTCGTTGAGCACTTCATCGAGGAAGAGGTGTCCGTTGGTGATTTCGTGCTCCCCGGAGGTGAAGCGGCGGCTCTGACCCTGATCGAAGGCATTGCCCGTCTGATACCCGGGGTACTCGGGAACGCTCAGTCGATCGAAGGAGAATCGTTCCGAGAATCGCTGCTCGAGGAACCGCACTACACGAGACCGGCCGACTACCAGGGGTGGAAGGTACCGGACATACTGCTGTCCGGCGACCATGGCAGGATCGAGGAGTGGCGGGCCGCCCAACGGCTCGAAAGGACGCGGCAACGCCGGCCAGATCTTCTCGACTGATCATCTTGGCTTCGGAGCTGTTGCCGGTATACAATGCCAAGCCGCCGGGCGTCTCTCCGGCGCGTCCCAAGGAGTTTCCAATGAACATACTTGACCAGGTTGAGAGCGCGTATCTCCGCGACGATATCCCCGATTTCAAAGCCGGCGATACCGTCCGCGTGCATGTCCGCGTTGTCGAGGGCGGGCGCGAGCGTGTTCAGGCCTTTGAAGGTGTGGTTATCGCTCGGGATGGCGGACAGCTGAGGGCCACATTCACCGTTCGCAAGATGAGTTTTGGTGTTGGCGTTGAGCGTGTGTTTCCCGTCCATGCTCCAATCATCCAGAAGATAGAGGTGCTACGTCGGGGCGATGTGCGCCGGGCGAAGCTCTATTACCTGCGCGACAGGGTCGGCAAAGCGGCGCGAATCAAAGAGCAGCGTTAGTGGCGACGATCCGGCATCGACCGGATGGTGGACCCACAGGTGGCTGAGGAATCGGAGTTTCCCCCTCGCGACGATGCCCATCCCTGGGATGGTGCAGATCCTTTCGACGTCGGCCCCTTTCTCGAGGCGCCGGGATTAGAAGACCAGACAGAACCCTTGCCGTCGGAGAGTAAGTCTCGACGGAAACACGTGAAACGCGGAGGAATTGTCTCATTCCTCGTCGAACTTCCCGTTCTGATTCTGGTAGCGCTCGTGGTAGCCGTCCTCATCAAGACCTTCTTCGTGCAAGCCTTCTTCATCCCGTCGGGATCCATGATCCCAACTCTCATAGTCGACGACCGGGTGATGGTTAACAAGCTGAGCTACACCTTCGGCGAGCCCGAGCGTGGAAGCATCATCGTCTTTGATTCGCCTTTTGCGGCCGCGTCGGATGATGAATCCTTCATCTCCTCGGCGTGGACGGCCGTCAAGGAGTCGCTGGGCATCCAAACTGCCCTCGTCCCCGACGATCTGATCAAGCGGGTCATGGCTCTGCCGGGAGAGACGATCGAGATTCACGACAACACGGTCTTCATTGATGGCGAGGCGGTCGACGAGCCGTACCTGTCCCCGGGCGTCATCATGCAAGATTTTGGGCCGCAGACGATTCCCGACGACATGGTGTTTGTCATGGGTGACAATCGGAGTTCCAGCCATGACAGTCGGAAATTCGGAGCAATCCCTCAGGACAGCATCGTCGGAAGAGCTTTCGTGCTCCTCTGGCCGTTCGATCGTTTCGGTTCGCTCTAGCAAATCTGTCCCACTCATCAGGTACAACGGTTGGGTCGGGGGATCGGTAAGATCCTGATCCCCGAGCACCACACACGGGAGTCTGTGAATGCACGAAGAAGACCTCGAAAGATACGAAACCGAAGCTGAGCTCCAGATCTACAAGGAGTATCGGGACGTTCTCCCAATGTTCAAGTTCGTGATCGAGACGGAGCGTCGCTTCTATCTCGCCAACAACGTGAGCGTCGAGAAACAGGAGTCGAACGGTTCTGTGTATTTCGAGCTTGAGCTCGAGGATGCGTGGGTTTGGGACATGTATCGACCAGCGCGGTTCCTGCAAAAGGTTCGCGTAATGACCTTCAGGGATATCAACATCGAGGAACTCGAACCCGGCGTTCAAATCTGACGAGAGCCGACGTAGGTCGACTCGGTGAAGCGATTGCCGCGTCTTTCCTCGAGCGGCACGGCCTGGCGGTTCTCGATCGGAATGTGAGAATCGGACGAGGTGAGCTCGACCTCATCGCCGACCACGATGGCCGGCGGGTGGCGATTGAGGTGAAGACCGTAGTGGGAACCGGGATCGATCCTCCTCTCCCTGAGGATGCCTTCACCGACGAGAAGGCCCGAACGGTCAGAGACCTGGCCGATGCACTCGAGCCTCGCGCCTTGCGGGTCGATCTGATTGCGATCTCACTGATCGAGTCAGGAGCTCGCATTCGCTGGCTTCGGTCGGTCTGCTAGGAAGCACGGCCGTAACGTCTGCGGCGTTCCTTGAACCAGCATCCCCTGTGCCAATGGCGGCGTAGGTCGGGCGCTTCAGGTGGGACGACTACGACGTGGAAGGTGCCCGGTTCGATAGCTGAGTCGCATCCGGGACAAATGTATCGCTTCCTTGCCGCGTAAGGCTGCACCGGCACCACTGCTTCGTTCATCCGCCGATTGCCCAGATGACTACCGCTGCGGTGATGGAAAGGGCGATCACCACGATCGCGATATCCAGCACCGAGGTGCGTTGTTCTCGAAACGGATTGAATCCCATACGGCGACGTATGGTATCGGCTTCACCACCTCCCGCCGGGACTCCGGTGAAGATGCTGAATAGGCTGGTGCCATGTTCATTGACATTGCCGACCGCGGATCCGTCCGCTGGATCACCCTGAATCAGCCCGATCACATGAATGCTATCCCGACCGCAGGTTGGGGAGAGTTTGCTTCGGCACTCGGGGCATTCGAAGCATCCGAGCAGCGGTCCCTGGTAATCATCGGGGCGGGCGGGAATTTCTGCTCGGGAGCCGACCTGGGAGTGGACAGTTCCGGGGAGGCGCCTTCGGTCACCGAACGAGTTCGGCGGATGAAGCTGGTGGCTGCGGCCGCGCTGGCCCTGCATAGAACGACAAAGCCGACGATCGCGGCGATCGACGGTGTGGCGGCGGGCGCCGGCATGAACCTGGCGCTGGGATGCGACATGGTCATAGCTTCAAGTCGTGCCAGGTTCACGGAGATCTTCGTGCGCCGCGGTCTGACCGTCGACTTCGGAGGCACGTGGCTTCTTCCGCGGATTGTCGGCCTGCAGAGAGCCAAAGAACTGGCACTGAGCGGCCGGATCGTCGGCGCCGCGGAGGCGAAAGAGATTGGCCTCATTCTTGATGTCGTGGAGCCTGCAGCTCTCGTTGAGGCTGCTCAGAGTCTGGCCGAATCGTTTGCTTCGGGCGCTCCGGTTCCCCAGATGTTCGCCAAACGGACGCTTGATAGGTCGTTTGAGCTGTCGTTCGAAGAAGCGCTTGAACAGGAGAGCCAAGATCAGGTGATCTGTTTCGAAACCGAGGACGTCGTGGAAGGCATCGCCTCATTCCTCGAGAAGCGGCCCCCTGAGTTCACCGGGAGGTAGAACTCGGCTCAAGGCTCAAGGCTCATCGCCCTTCAATCCTCGTCGACATGGCCGGGGGCGCGGGGAATCTGGGCGAACGCTCGCCGGCGAGCATCGACGATCTCGTCGGCTATCTGATCGAGGCTGTCGATCAGCCAGAGGTAGGCCGCCTCGCCCGCGCGGTAATCGGCTTTCGCCATGCCCTGGATGCGCCCCTGCTCCTGAAGGCGTTTCACCTGCGCGAAATTGTTGACCGGCTCGGTGTTGTAGACACCGAGCGTCTTGCCGCCGTTTCGGTTGAGAATCGAGAAGACGGGCACATCGCTGGGACCGTCCGCGATGTAGATCATGTGGCGGATGGGGACCCGTCGCTGTTCCTCGGACATCCGCGAGTTCACATCAACCTGCGGGTTCTTGTTGACGCCTTTGTTGACCTCAAATACTGCTTTCGTCTTGCCGGTGTTATCGAGCGTGTAGGCGAGACGCGTGATCCGGCGTTCGGTCTCCCGGATATCTAGTCGGTCGAGGAATCCCGGAGGGGCAGGAGCTTCGATGAAGTCATTGGCCCAAATGCCGTCGATATGGGGGGCGATGGGGCTTCCTTCGATCATCGGTCGGATTCCGGTCGAGACGACATAGTGCTCGACGGTGATGCCTTCCTTGAGATACTCCGGCTTCGACGCCACATGCGCCCGGGTTGCGTCGAAGAACTCCGGAATCCCCTCGCACGTCTCAACCGACCGACCTAGCTCGTGGAGCTTCTCGCGGGAGAGGCCGGCGAAGATTCCTTCGTCAACGTAGGTGAGTATGTGGTTGAGATAGGCCGTGTCTCTGGCGATTCCGATTCCCTTGGATCGATAGTGGTCGACTAGTCCGTCAACCTCCCGCCAGAAGTTCTTGCCGTCGACATCGAAAGCCTCGAAGAGGGCGTCTTGCTGATTGCTGGGGATCAGCGTCCGGTCGTAGTCCCAGATGAAGGCAATGACGGTCTGCGTGTAGAGCGGTGGGGGCATAGATCAGGGTATCTCTGGCCGCCCGAACTGAACCACGCCACCGTCGAACCACCACGGCTGGATGGTGATCGCAGAACCTCTGAGTTGTGCGTGGGCGAGTCCCATCTCCGAGCTGTGAACCAGAAGGCGAACCGTCCAGTCTTCCGATGCCATTCGCTTGAATCCGGGCAGGTAGTCGGCCGGGGCGGTGTGATGGGGAAGCACACACTCGATGGTTCGAGTCGAACGGGCGACGATTGCAGGAGTGATGGGGGCCTCGCTGATCGATTCACCGAGGAACAGCCGATTCCAGCTCATCAAATCCGCTACTTCGCCGGCCCAGCGGTATGCATCGAGGCACGCCTCAGCAACCTCGTCGATATCCGTGAGTTCCCTGGTCAGAGCCAGTGCCACAGTCCGTCCTTCGTCCGCTACTTACACAAGTGTAATTCATGGGCCGCTGGCTCTCGTTCATTCCGGCGAAAGAGAGTGGATGTCGTTCGATGAGATCTTCGGCTCTAGGCTTCGACCTTCTCCGAGGAAGGATCAAATGATGGAGTATCGACGGCTCGGCCGGTCTGGATTGAAGGTCAGCGTTCTCTCGTTTGGTTCCTGGGTCTCATTTCACAATCAACTTGGACTGGACACGGCCAAGGCGTGCATGCAGGCGGCCCGTGACGCGGGAGTCAACTTCTTCGACAACGCCGAGGTCTATGCCGGTGGGGAATCCGAGCGGATCATGGGCCAGGTCATCGAAGATCTCGGCTGGGACCGGTCTTCTTACCTGATCTCAACCAAGTTCTACTGGGGCCTCACCGACGGAGCCAATACCCGCAACACGCTCAACCGGAAGTACCTGATGCAGGCGATCGACGGTTCACTCGAGCGACTCGGACTCGACTTCGTCGATCTCGTCTACTGCCACCGGGCCGACACGGAGACTCCGATCGAGGAAACCGTCTGGGCAATGCACGACATCGTCTCGTCCGGACAAGCCCTGTACTGGGGTACGTCGGAATGGCATGCCGACGAGATCCGGGCGGCCTGGGAGATCGCGGAGAGGCACCACCTGCACAAGCCGCAGATGGAGCAGCCGCAGTACAACCTCCTGCACCGCAAGAAGGTCGAGAAGGAGTACTCCCGCCTCTATGACGAGATCGGGCTGGGGACCACGATTTGGAGTCCTCTGGCTTCAGGCCTCCTGACGGGCAAGTACCTCGACGGTATCCCGGAAGGTAGTCGCGGCGCTCTCGATGGATACGGATGGCTCGAAGAGTTCCTCACCGACGAGGCGAACCTCGCGAAAGTGAGGAACCTCAAGGCAGTCGCCGACGAACTCGATTGCAGCCTGGCGCAGCTCTCGATCGCCTGGTGCGCCAAGAACCCGAACGTCTCGACGGTAATCACCGGCGCCAGCCGGGTTGAGCAGGTTCACGAGAACATGGCTGCACTCGAAGTCATGGACCGCCTCGACGATGCGGTCATGGAGCGGATCGACGCGATCGTGTAGTAGCGGGTCGCGGGTATCTCGAGATCAGTGACTTTCTGTCCCTGCGGCGGCATACCTTGTCCGTATGTTCGCTTCAGTCACCTCCGTGGCCCTGGTCGGAGTCGAACCACAGCCGGTCAGGGTCGAAGTTCATATCAGCTCCTCAAAGCCGGGCCTGACGATCGTCGGGTTGCCGGACACCGCGATTCGGGAGGCGCGCGATCGGGTGCGGGCGGCACTTGCCTCATCGGGATACTTCCTCCCGGGTCGACGGGTCACGATCAATCTTTCCCCTGCTGATCTGCCCAAAGTCGGCTCCGCCTACGACCTGCCAATCGCCCTCGGCATTCTGGCGGCGGCCGGACAGGTGCCTCCGGGCGTCGGGCGGGTCGTCGCGCTCGGGGAGTTGGCCCTCGACGGCGGTGTGCGCGCCGCGAGAGGAGGGTTGGCCGCCGGTCTTCTCGCCAAGCAGAAGGGACTTCCGTGCGTTGTGGCCTCCGAATCGGTCTCAGAGGCAACGCTGGCCGGGAGCGATCAGGTCTATGGGGTGGACTCGCTGGCGGAAGCCGTCTCTGCCGCTCTTGGCGAGCTTCCAGACAAGCCACCGCCCGATTTGCCGGACGAGCGCCGGCCGCCCGACGTCGACATGGCCGAGATACGTGGCCAGGCCGTGGCTAAACGAGCCCTGGAAGTGGCGGCAGCAGGTGGCCATCACCTGCTGATGTGGGGTCCGCCCGGCTCGGGTAAAACGATGCTGGCCAGAGCGCTGCCGGAGATTCTGCCGGATCTCACCGCAGAGGAATCCCTGGACGTCGCGCAGGTTTGGTCGGCGTCGGGTCGAGGACGACCCCCGCGCTTGCGCCCGCCGTTCCGTTCTCCTCACCACACCGCAACTGTGGCGGCCATGGTGGGTGGCGGAAGCGGAATCCCGGTTCCCGGTGAAGCATCGTTGGCACACTCGAATGTATGCTAATGTTATTAGAGATGAATGCAGCGATATACACGCGTATTTCTTCTGATCCGACTGGCGGGGAAAAGGGCATTACGCGGCAGGGTGATGAATGTCGCAAGCTGATTGAGACCCGAGGCTGGTCACTGGTCGATGTTTACGAGGACAATGACCGAAGCGCATATTCGGGGAAGCCTCGACCTGGCTATCGACA
>JAUVQS010000039.1 GCA_030598025.1 Acidimicrobiia bacterium
AGATCCCGTTCAGTCAGGATGCCGGTGAGGCGAGGGCCGTCGATGACGGCGATGGATCCGACACCCACGTCGAGCATCGCATCCGCCGCGTCCCGCAGCGATGTTTCCGGACCGCACACTTCGGCCCGGCCACCGACGAGTCCATGGAGTTTCACAGCCCGACCTCTCTCTCGAACGCCACACTAGGGCGCCCAACACGGCGTGTGTTCATGAGGAACCGATGATCCGGCCGGGATCGATGACACCCACGAGCACATCGCGGATGCTCAGGATGCCGAGCAGCTCATCCTCGACGACCGGCAAGTGTCGATATCCCGTCTCGAGCAAGAAATCCGCAGCCTGAAAGACATCGGTCTCGGGGGGGAACACGTCCGGGTTGCGAGTCATGCAGCACCGAACCGGTTCTGATTCCACATCGAAGCCCCCGGCTACCGCTTCGAGAACATCGCGCTCGGTGATGATCCCGACGAACCTGCCTTCTTCGACGACACCCATCGACCCGACGCCGGCAGAGGCCATCTCCTTGGCTGCCTGGGCGATCGTGATGTGCGTTCCGCACATCTCCGGAGGTGTTGAGATCAGATCTCTCAGTTGCACAGTGTGCCTCCTATGAGATCAAGGCTAGCGATGTCGGACCGGGGCGATGCTTCAAGCACAGGAGCCTTGGAGGTTGGCGAGAACGAAGAAGAGCGGGCCCAATGGCCCACTCTTCTGGTCATTCTGACTCGCGACCCGCGACGGGCAACTCGCGGCTAAATGAGATCCTGCTCGCGGATTCCGAAGGACGGGTGCCGAAGCCGGCACAACGCCAGTTTCTCGAGTTGGCGGATCCGCTCCCGGGTCAGATTGAACTCCTCGCCGATCTCTTCGAGTGTCCGCGGGACACCATCGTAGAAGCCATACCTGAGTGCCAGGATGCGGCCTTCGCGCTCCGGAAGCCGCTCAATCGAGCGACGCAGGCTGTTGGCGACGTCCATTTCCTCTGTGATCTGGACTGGATCTGCGGCATCCTCATCTTCGATGAAGTCACCCAGTTGGGCACCGTCCTCACCGACCGGCTGCTCGAGAGAGACCGTATCGGCAACACCGAGCGCCAGTTCGACTTTGTCAACCGTTACACCGGCCTCTTCGGCGATCTCTTCAGGCTTGGGGTCACGACCGAGTTCGGCCTTGAGGCTTGCCTGTGCGGCCCGCACCGCGGCGAGAGTGTCGTGCAAGTGCACGGGAATGCGGACGGTCCTCGACTTGTCGGCAATGGCACGGGTTATGGCCTGCCGGATCCACCAGGTGGCATAAGTAGAGAACTTGAAGCCTTTGCGCCAGTCGAACTTCTCGACTGCGCGGATGAGGCCGAGGTTGCCTTCCTGGATCAGGTCGAGGAAGTCGATGCCCGAGGTGTTGGCATATCGGCGAGCATTGGCCACAACCAGCCGAAGGTTGGCCGTGAGGAAGGCATCCTTCGCCTCTTTGCCCTTGCGGAACTTGCGGCGGAGTTCGAGCTCTTCCCTCTTGCCTTTGAACTCTTTGTTCTCGAGCTTGATGGCGGCGTCTTCGCCGGTTTCGATCTTTTGAGCGAGTTCGACCTCTTGCTCTGCTGTGAGAAGGTCGTATTCGCCTATTGCGGTCAGATATTGGCTAACCAGGTCGGTCGTCAACCGTCCTCGTTCATCGGTCAGCTTGCTGGCACGGTCTCGCTCACGCTTGGCCCGGGCGTCGGATGCTTTTGTACGCGCTGGACGCGTCTTCTCGGCAGGCGGCATTGGGGGGATCCTCCATCACGGCGGTGCGGGTGTTTGTGATCCGACCGCTCATTCAGGCTGCACTATGTCATACATCGCCACCCTTGTGAACCCCCTTTCTAATTCCAGTTTCTGAGCAGTGCTATGTATCACTGGTAGTACATAGCACTGCGCGGAAACTTCAAATGACGATCTCGCCGGCGTCGGTGTTGATGCCAACCCGATGGACTCCAGGATCGCCAGCGACTATTCGCACGTCGAGACCGTGGTGTCCCAGCCAATCCGGGACGATCCCTTGTGCGTCTCCGAGCTCAACCCACGAGATGCCACGGGGTGCCGACCGGTGCGAAGCAGCCGAACGACCAGGATGAGACTCCGGCGGCACATCCCACTCGATGAAGAACGGCAAACCACGCTCGAGAGCGACCTCCATACCGAGAAGTCGCCAGCTCAAGACGAGCCCGTCCGGGCGGGTTCGGGACATGGGTATCGGCGTGAGATCAAGCCGTTCGGCGAGGGTTCCAATAACGGTGGTCCGGAGACAGAGACCCGCCCGCGAGCCCGCCAACGAATGTGCCGAGACCCATCTCCCGAACGGGCTCCCCTCGGCCTCACGCTGATCGACCACCGCCACCAACTCCAGGTAATCGCGACCAAGGGGAACGAGACGATTGGCGGTGCCGTGGCCGGAATGCCGGCCGCCTTCCACCGAATCCAATCCGTGTTCATCGAGCAACTCTCTGGCGGCGGACTCGAGATCGGCGACGGCCAATATCACATGGTCAAAACGGAGCACTATCACGATGCTACGCCACGGACGAAGGCGAATCGTCGCCAGCCGGCGAGGATGTCCTAGAGTCGAAATACTCGATTGAGGAGAATTGTCGGTGCGGACGATCGCGGTGACCGGAGGCAGCGGAAAGGCCGGGCGCGCATGTGTTGTCGAGTTGCGCGAGCGGGGGTACGACGTAGTTGAGATCGACATCGACGCGTCTCGGAATCCGGACGAACCGACGTTGATCGTAGATCTGACCGATCTCGGCCAAACCATTGAGGCGCTGGCTGTGGCCGACGCCGTTGTACACCTAGCGGCCATTCCGGCGCCGAACATCCTCCCCGACGGCGAAACGTTCCGGATCAACATGATGAGCACCTACAACGTCTTCTCCGCCGCGGCCACACTTGGACACGAAAGAGTGGTTTGGGCTTCATCGGAGACCTTGATCGGCATCCCCTTCGAGCGACGCGACCCGGAATACGCCCCGATCGACGAACAGCACCCCCGACTGCCCGAGTTCCACTACGCGCTTTCCAAGCTGGCCGGTGAGGTGATCGCTGAGCAGTTCAACCGGTGGCACGGAATCCCATACATTGGCCTACGGATTTCGAACATCATGGAACCGCACGACTATCAACGGTTCCCCGGGTGGCAGGACGATCCAACGATCCGCCGCTGGAATCTCTGGGGGTACGTCGACGCCCGCGACGTCGCTCAGGCGGTTCGACTGTCACTTGAGTCCGACGTCGACGGGGCCGACAATTTCCTGATCGCCGCTGCCGATACGTGCATGTCGCGTCCGAGTAAGAACCTGATGAGGGAGGTCTTTCCAGACGTCCCAATCACCGGGCCGGTAGATGGCACCGACACGCTGCTGTCGATCGGAAAGGCACGGGCGATGCTGGGCTACGGGCCGCGGTACGCCTGGCGCGATCAACTCGACTAGGTCCGTTCCGAACCCACAGTTTTTCGGCCTGGCTACGGTGACCGCCATGCCGAACCGTCTCGCAGATGAATCGTCGCCCTACCTCCGGCAGCATCAGGACAACCCGGTCGACTGGTACCCATGGGGAGACGAAGCGTTCGAATTCGCACGTCGAGCCGACAAGCCGGTTCTGCTGTCGGTCGGATACTCGGCCTGCCACTGGTGCCACGTGATGGCGCATGAGTCATTCGAAGATCCAGACACCGCCGCGGTAATGAACGAACTCTTTGTCAACGTGAAGGTGGACAGAGAAGAGCGGCCCGACGTTGACGGCATCTACATGAGCGCCGTCCAGGCGATGACCGGACGCGGAGGGTGGCCCATGACTGTGTGGCTGACACCTGCCGGGAAACCGTTCTACGCCGGTACCTACTTTCCTCCTGAAGATCGCCACGGCATGCCTTCGTTTCGACGGGTCATGGCATCGGTGGCAGAGGCATGGTCCGAACGCAGGGACGGCATCGAAGGCCAGGCCGCTCACCTCACGGCCACCATCTCACGGGAGGTGCCACCAACCGATTCGATCCCGGATTCGGACGCACTCACCACCGCCTACCGACAACTCGAAGCATCGTTCGATCACACCCACGGCGGATTCGGGGGAGCACCGAAGTTTCCACAGCAGCCTGTGCTCGAGTTCCTGTTGCGAGCGATCGGCCGGGCGTGGGCGCCGGGCGCGAAGCGGATGGTCGAAACAACACTCGAGCGAATGGCCGCTGGAGGAGTCCGCGACCACGTCGGCGGTGGATTCGCTCGCTACTCGGTCGACAACCACTGGCTTATCCCACACTTCGAGAAGATGCTCTACGACAACGCCCAGCTTGCCCGACTCTATCTGCGCGCCTGGCAAGTAATCGGCAACGACCGATTCCGCGACATCGCGGTCGAGACGCTGGACTACCTGGCCCGCGATCTCCGGCACCCGGATGGCGGGTTCTACTCGGCGGAAGATGCCGACTCAGAAGGGATCGAAGGGAAGTTTTATGTATGGACGGAGAGCGAGTTCCGATCTGTCGTCGGGCCCGGCGCCGATGTCGCCGGCGCCTACTTCGGAGTTGACGCAGCCGGGAACTTCGAGGGAGACAATCATCTGCACGAAGCGGTACCGCTCGGCCAAGTTGCCAAACGATTCGGCGTGACGATCACAGAGGCATCCGAGATCGTGGCAACCGCGAAGGTTGCCTTGCTCCAACAACGCCTCACCCGGGTGCGACCCGGCCTGGATGACAAGATCATCACCGGCTGGAACGGACTCGCGCTACGGGCATTCGCAGAGGCCGGCGCAGTTCTCGAGGATGACGGCTACCTCGACATTGCCCGGCAGAACGCCCGATTCGTTCTGGCCAATCTGCGCCAACCCGACGGCCGACTGCTTCGATCCTGGGGCAAGGGGATTGCCACGATTCCCGGTTTCCTCGACGACTACGCCGGATATGCCATTGGGCTATTCACCCTCTACCAGGCTACGGGTGAGGTGGAATGGTACGTGGAGGCGGAGCGTCTCGTTCGAGAAGTGTTGCGACTCTTCACCCACGACGAGCGCCTCTATTCCACCGGGTCGGATGCCGAACAGCTGATCACGCGTCCTCAGGATCTGATGGACAACCCCCTTCCTTCTGGAAGCTCGCTCGCCGCCGAGGCTCTCCTGTGGCTCTCTCTCTATACGGGGGAAGCCGACCTGGCCGGGGCAGCGGAGAGCGCCATCCGGGATAGCGCCGGCCTGGTCGAGCAGTATCCAAGCGCGGTGGGTCACTTGCTGGCAGTGCTCACCTCGATGGACATCGGAACGCGTGAGGTGGCCATCGTCGGTCCAGAACCCGACGAACTCAGCCGCGTCTTGTGGGAGAGATTTCGACCCGAACTGGTCGTCGCCATTGACCGAGCCGAAACCGACGGGGAGATCGTGCCACTGCTCCGCGACCGAGCCTCCGACGGCCAAACTGTCGCCTATGTATGCGAAGGTTTCGTGTGCCAACTCCCCGTGTCGGACCCCGCTGAGTTGCGCGCTCAACTCCCCTGAGGGTCCGCGCAGTGCTGTGTATCACCAGTAGTACATCGCACTGCGCGGAAACTGAGAGTCTTCTCAGCAATACTGTTGTTCCCCAGCGACCACAGCAGTGCTGAGAAAACTCAGACGGGGGCCGGTTCCGTCTCCAGCGCCGAGGCTCCCAAGAAGACCAGACCAAGCCACAGCAGGTCGGCCAGCGTGAGGTGGGTGAGTTGGAGCCACACCGGAGTTCCGAACAAGATGTTCGACATGCCTGCGAAGAACTGCAGGGCGACGAGACCGACAATGGCGACGGCCAGACGCCGTGTGAGTCGCTTCTCCGCGCCGGCGCCGAAGGTCCAGGCCATCCATCCGGTGAAGGCTCCGATGGTGACGGCCACGACCGGATGGATCACGCGCAGCCTGGTCAGGAAGTGCTCGGCGTCGGCAACCGAACTCGACAAGCCGTCACCCAACGACTCAGGCGGAAACAGAGTATCGGCCAGCGCCGTGACGCCGCCGGTTGCCGAGACCACCACTAGACCCAACAAAGCAATACCTAGGTAGCCCTTGAACCCGCCACCGGCCGCCGGCCGAACGGGCCCACGACCGGACGCCCACCACGCCAGCATCGCCAGTGAGGCGAGAAGTACAAAGGTGTTGACGAGATGAACCGGCACCATCACCGTCCGCGCGGCCGACGTGTCGTCCGCTACCCACTCGGCGAGCACCAGAACCGCGCCGACCAAGGACTCCGAAATGATGAATATTCCGGATAGCCAGGCTGCCGTCCGGATCTGCCGACCCTTCTCGTAAGTCCGCAACACCCAAATGGCGACGACGGCAACCATTACGGCCGCGATCGCACTCGTGACCCTGTGGGTGAACTCAACCGCGCGAGCGCCCTCGAGCCCAGCCGGGATGATTTCGCCATCACAAGTCGGCCACGAAGGTCCGCACCCGGCACCCGATCCGGTCGCCCTCACATACGCCCCGTACACAACAACCGCAACGTTCACGGCCAGAGTGGCCCAGGCGAACTTGGCGAGGCGGGTCATGTGAAGACAGTAGCGAGTCGCGAGTGGCAGGTCGCTCAACTCGCGACTAGCAACTCGCGACACAGATCCCGATTCACCTCAACGCTTCACGCAAAGCGCCCGATAAACCATTTGTGACCAATTGGAAGAACCTCTGGCGGCCGATGGCCGCGGCAGTTGTCGTCGTCGTGATGGCCTTCTTCGTCTATGTCCGCAACACCCGGGTTCCGTTGCTCGGATACGTTGACCTCGGATTTCATGAACTCGGTCATCTCGTCGGCTACATCTTCCCCATCTCGGAGCGACTCACCGCGGCTCTTGGGTCGATCACCCAAATCGCGGTTCCGGTCGGCCTGGCCGTCTACTTTCTCTGGTGGCGCAAGGATCGAGTAGCCGGGGCCCTCATGCTCGCCTGGGCGGGCACGTCTGCCTGGGATGCCGGCGTGTACATCGCAGATGCTCCGTACGAGCGACTCCAACTCATTGGAGGAGACCACGATTGGGCATACCTCCTTGGTCCCACGGAGTTCAACAACTACGCCATCGCCGACGATCTGGCCGCGTTCGTCGAGTTCACCGGCGCGATCGCGCTCGTTGCCGGTTTGCTCATTTGTCTGGCCGTTCCGGCCCGGTCGTGGCTGGAGGGCCGGAAGTCGGACAAACAAGCCGCTCGCGTCGCCGACCTGCCCGTGCGCGAAGTGAGATGGCGCGGCGAGGGGCCAGAAACACCGGCGGGCAATACACTGCCCGGGTGATCCACGAGAACGCACTCTCTGCCATCGGCAGCACACCACTCGTCCGTCTGTCCCGAATCCACCCGCCCGGCAACCTCGTTGCCAAGATCGAATACATGAATCCGGGTGGATCGATCAAAGAGCGTATCGCCGTGTCGATGATCGATCGCGCCGAAGATCTCGGCCTTCTAATCGAGGGTGGCACCATCATCGAGCCGACCTCAGGCAACACGGGAGTCGGACTGGCCATCGTCGGCGCCGTCCGGGGTTACCGGATCATCTGCACCGTCCCGGACAAGGTATCGAAGGAGAAGCAGGATCTGCTGCGGGCCTACGGTGTCGAGGTCATCGAGACTCCCACCGAGCTACTCCCCGCCGACCCCGACTCGTACTACGGCGTCGCCAGACGCCTGGTTGAGGAGATCCCCGGCGCGTATTCTCCGAATCAGTACACCAATCCCGGCAATCCAGAATCCCACTACCTCACCACGGGCCCAGAGATCTGGGAACAGACCGACGGCAACCTCGGAGCACTGGTCGCCGGAGTCGGCACCGGCGGGACGATCACCGGAGCCGGACGCTTCCTCAAGAAGATGAATCCGGACGTCCTGGTGGTGGGCATCGACCCCGAGGGTTCGATCTTCACCGCCCCATCAGAGGATCAGGTCCACCAATACGAAGTCGAAGGCGTCGGCGAAGATTTCTGGCCGGAGACGCTGGATCCCGACGTGATCGACGAATACCTGATGGTCACAGATGTCGAGTGCTTCTCGACAACCCGCCGACTGGCGCGCCGGGAGGGATTGCTGGTCGGTGGTTCCGGTGGCCTGGCCGTCCACGGAGCGATACACGTTGCCACTGAATACCCGGAAAGGCTCGTGGTCGTGATCCTACCGGATTCAGGGCGGGGATACCTATCCAAGGTCTTCAATGATGACTGGATGCAAGCACACGGATACGAGGTGGAGTGATGCGATTCGAAACGGACGCGATACACGCCGGCCAGCAACCGGACCCGTCGACCGGCGCCGTTGTGGTCCCGATCTACGCGACTTCGACCTATGCCCAGGCGTCGCCCGGCGAGCACCAGGGATTCGAGTACTCGAGGACGGGCAACCCGACCCGACGAGCCCTCGAGATTGCCCTTGCGGCGCTGGAAGGCATACCGGAGGATGGACCCGGCGGAGCGATTGCCACAGCCTCCGGCATGGGCGCGACGGCCATCATCGGTTACACCCTCAAACCCGGTGACCACGTCCTACTGCCCAACGACGCCTACGGGGGTACCTTCCGCTTCTTCGCCCGCGTCCTCACCGAACAAGGGGTCGAATGGTCGGCCGTCGACATGACGGACGCTCGCCTGGTACGCACGGCATTGCGACCGGCCACCAAAGTGATTTGGGCGGAGACACCGACGAACCCAATGCTTCGATTGGTCGATATCGCCGCCGTGGCGGGTGTCGCGCGGGAGGCGGGAGCGATGTTCGTCGTTGACAACACTTTCGCTACTCCATACTTGCAGCGCCCACTCGATCTTGGCGCCGACGTCGTCCTGCATTCGACTACCAAGTATCTGGGCGGCCATTCAGACGTTGTCGGTGGAGCATTGATTACCCGTGACCCGGACCTGTTTGCACGGTTTGAGTTCCTCATCAACGCGGCAGGACCGATTGCCGGGCCGTTCGACGCCTGGTTAGTTCTGCGCGGCCTCAAGACGCTCGCCGTCCGCATGGACCGGCACACGGAGAACGCCGGCCGCATTGCCCGATTCCTCGAGTCACACCCCGGAGTCATGAACGTGTGGTACCCGGGCCTCGAGTCTCACCCTCAACATGACCTGGCCACCCGCCAGATGCAGGGCAGCGGCGGAATGATTTCATTCGTCCCGGCAGGTGGACCAGAGGCCGCCGGACGAATAGCGCGTTCGACCGAACTCTTCTTCCTGGCCGAAAGCCTGGGCGGCGTCGAGTCCCTCATCGAAATACCGGCAGCCATGACGCATGTCTCTGTCGATGGAACCGCACTCGAAGTGCCGCCCGACCTGATCCGCCTCTCGGTGGGCATCGAACACGTGGAGGATCTGCTGGAGGATCTGGAGAGGGCCTTGGGCGGATAGCCATCAGCCATCAGCCCTCAGCCATGAAGCTGAAGGCCACTGGCCACTGGCTACCGGCCGGTGAATGGCAACAAGGCCTCGCCGATGCTTCCAGCTCCACCTTGCACCGAGTCCAAGCGGAGCGCTCCGAACAGCGCCACCTCAACACGATCCACCGGCCAGGGGCCAATGGCCAGAAGCCAATCGCGAAAATTGGTCGCCATTTCTCGCGATGTGTGCCAACATCCTCTCTACCAGAGAAAGGAGGTGGTCCAACTGTTAGAAAGTTTCTGTAGGACTCTGGAGGTGGCCGGACGCTAAACGGCCATCGGTGCCGTTAACGGCGGGGCGTCAGTCCCGTTGTGGGTAGCGACACCAACCCGGACCACCGGGACTTAGAGATCCGCGTGCTGGTCCTCACGCGGCGAATGAAGTATCTCTCGTCTTATCGTTGTGAAGCGGGCTCCTCCGGGAGCCCGCTTCCGTTTGCCCCCCTCTCCGAGTCCAGGGGCCAGTTTCGGTCGGCTCCTGTGGCAATGCGATACTCCCGGCGGTGTTCAGCCCATTCGAGATTGTCATTGCCATCGTGGTTTCGGCCATTGGTGCAGCGCTCCAGGGCGTGGTGGGATTCGGGTTCGGAGTGCTGTCGGTGCCCATCCTCACTATCTTGAATCCGGACTTCACTCCGATCCCACAATTGATACTGGCCCTCCCTCTCACAGCCACTATTGCGTTGCGAGATCACCGCCACCTCGATCTCAAAGGCGCCGGCTGGGTCATTGCCGGGCGGTTCCCCGGTGCCTATTAGGCGTACTGCTCCTGGGCGCGCTCGCCGGCCGTGCTATCGACGCGGTAATCGCAGCCGTCGTAATCGCGGCCACCCTGACGATCGCCCTCGGCTGGTCGATTCAGAGAACCTCGTTCACCGAGTTCCTGGCCGGCGTCACATCCGGCATAACGGGAACCGTTTCTGCGATCGGTGGTCCGCCGGTTGCTCTCATCTATCACGACAGCCCGGGTGCCACCATTCGCTCAACGTTGAGCACGATCTTCATCATCGGCGTCACGATCAACTTGGCGACCCTGACGGCCTTCGGAGAAATCCAGAGCTCTGACCTGACGACGGCGGCGATCCTGCTGCCCGGCATGTTGATCGGCCTGACATTGAGCGGCCCCATAGCGTCCCGTTTCGATGATCGGGCCGTTCGACGAGTTGTGCTCATCACCGCCGGACTGGCGGGACTGGGTCTGGCGATGAAGGTGCTATTCAGCTGACGTCAGATGATCGGGTCGGCGAACAACGATCCAAGTGCCTCGCGAGCCTCTGTGAACGCCCACGACAGAACAATGACCATGAGGATCAGTAGAATGGCGGTCAAGATCGTTCTTCCTCGATAGGTCCTCACTTCAGTCGGATCGTC
Organism: Acidimicrobiia bacterium; assembly: GCA_030598025.1. GTDB lineage: Bacteria > Actinomycetota > Acidimicrobiia > Spongiisociales > JAHEDJ01 > JAHEDJ01. The sequence continues at coordinate 10,777 of JAUVQS010000039.1, forward strand.
GAGATATGAGGGGACCCGCGGCTTATGCGACACGACTCCGTTGACCTGCGCTACGGGCGACGGTGCGTCGACCAGCACAGTCTCATCTGCCACGGCGACTGCCGGCACCGGCCTCGCAGACCAGGGTTCGGGTGATTTCGACTGCGAGGGGATGTCGGACGGAGACGAATCGGGCGTCGTCCCCGTCATCGGATCTGACGACATTGCGGGGCCAACCGACACTTCGGTTCGATCGGCATCCATTGCGGGCTGCGCCTCCGCGATATCCGTTTCGACCAGCTTGTCGGGGGGCGTCGAGTCGCGGTCGAGCGAGGGCTCGACATGCGGCTGGATTGAATCCACTACTTCAGCCGCCGGTCCGTCGACCGCCGACCTGATTTCATCTTCGGTCAAGCCGAGAACGGCGGCAAGGGCGGCAATAGCCGACGGATCGGCCGGAACGGAGCGATCCCGCTCCCAGCTGCGGACCGTTGATGGTGACCTGCCGACGAGCTCCGCCAGACGCGCCTGGGTGAGGCCAAGCGCTGCGCGCTGATGCCGAATCAAATCACCGAGGGAGAGCTGTACTGACATGAACTCACCAATCAGATTACCGGGTTCTGGCCCGGATGATTGATCCACGG
>JAUVQS010000135.1 GCA_030598025.1 Acidimicrobiia bacterium
TGCCCCCGGGTCGACCAAGCCCGGATTGTGGGCGATACCCGCCGGATATGTCGACTACGGAGAAGATGTGCGGGAGGCCGCTCGCCGCGAGATGCAGGAGGAAACCGGGTTGATCGTCGACATCGGCAAAGCCGTATTTGTCGCCTCAAATTTCCACGATCCGGCCAAGCTCACCGTCGGAATCTGGTTCGTCGGGGCCATCACCGGCGGGATACTCGAGGCAGGCGACGACGCCGATGACGTCGGGTACTTCGCTCTCGACGATCTGCCACCACTGGCTTTTGAAACCGATGTGGCGTTGCTGTCTTCGCTCGCCGACGAACTCGACCGTTAGGCGGTATCCGCAGACGTCGTCTTGGGCTCCCACACGCTAAGTTCGCGCCAGGGAGTCTCCGGACGAAACGAAACTACCGCCGCGTGTCCGGGCTTTCCGTCTTGCTGCCTACGGTGGTCGGCCCCGGTGAGCCGGAGCCGCGCCGCCTGGATCGGGTCCTGATGGCCGACGATCACCACGTCGCCGTCCAGGTATCGCTCCGAGAGAAGGGCCGCCACATCGGCGATGCGCTCGGCCAAATCCTCGAGGGTCTCAGAAGTGAAATCTAGGTCCCAGGGACGCTCCAGATACGCTTCCAACTCCCCGGGCAACCGATTGGGCAGATCCTCCCATTGGATTCCCGACCACCTCGATGAGAGATGCCACTCGGTCAGCTGTTCGTCGACACGAACCGGAAGTTGATGACGGGCGGCAATGAACTGGGCGGTCTCTATCGCCCTTTCGAGGGGAGAAGACCACACCGCAACGACCGGCCGGGCAGCCAGGTAGCGGGCTGCTTCTTTGGCCTGGAGTCTGCCGACGGCGCTCAGCCGAAACCCGGGAAGGTCGGCGTAGACCAGGTGTTTCGGGTTCTCGACCTCGCCGTGCCTCGTCAGATGGACCATCGATGCCATGGCGGTGAGTGTATATCTCCCTTCTCCGAGTGCGATTGCTAGTCGCATCTGGAAGGCCGTGCCTATCGTCCTCAGTGTGTCGCCCGAACCGACCTTCCTCGAGCCGATCATTCACCTGGACATGGACGCGTTCTTTGTCGAAGTGGAACGTCTCCGCAGGCCGGAGTTGCGTGGCGCCGGCGTCGTGGTGGGGGGCGCCGGCCCGAGAGGAGTGGTTGCCTCAGCCTCATACGAGGCCAGAGCATTCGGTGTTCGATCAGCGATGCCGATCGGACGGGCACGGCGGATTTGTCCGCAACTCATCGTTGTTCCACCGGACCACGCCGAGTATCGGAGAAAGAGTTCGCTCGTGTTCGAGGTTCTCCAACGATTCACTCCACACGTCGAAGGTCTGTCGATCGATGAAGCGTTTCTCGACGTCTCCGGGATGCGCCGCCATTTCGCCGACGCCCCGGCGGTTGCGCAGGCGATTCGGGCCGCCCTCAAAGAGGAGTTGGGACTTCCATCTTCCGCAGGAATTGCCACAACCAAACTCCTGGCGAAACTGGCCTCCCAGGAGGCAAAACCAGACGGCATCCATCTCGTCCCGGCGGATGGTGTCGAGAGATTCCTTCATCCGCTCCCGGTGCGGCGACTCTGGGGCGTCGGCGAGGCCACCTACGCGCAACTCGAGCGCATCGGTGTCAAGACCGTCGGTGACCTTGCCGGTCTCCCGACCGCCACCCTCGAGCGAAGGATCGGAGCGACGCTCGGTCGCCATCTTCATCAGCTTGCTCGAGGAATCGATGAGCGGCCGGTGACCGGAGGCAGCGAGGCCAAGTCGATATCGGTGGAGATCACTTACGATACCGATATCTCCGGCACGGATAGGATCGAAGCCGAGTTGCTTCGGCAATCCGAACAGGTCGCCGAAAGGTTACGGAGAGCCAAACTTGCCGGCCGCACCGTGACTCTCAAGGTCCGATTCGACGACTTCACGACGATTACTCGCAGCCGAACACTCGAATCTCCGACGAACGTCGGGCGTGATATCTACCGGACTGCCGGGCAACTCCTCCAAAGATCGGAAGTCGGGGAGCGAGCGGTTCGTTTGATCGGAGTCGGTCTCTCGATGCTGGAAGCAGGAGGTGCGCCTCACCAACTGGCTATCGACCGGCCGGCGGTTTGGGACGACCTTGCCGATGCCGTCTCGGAAGTGCGCGATCGCTTCGGGCTGGAGGCTCTCAAGCCTGCCAGGCTGACCGGTGCAGATGATGACTGATGCCAGGACTCTTAGGCGGACTCCAACGTATAATGAGTGCACGACGGGTTTGAGCCCAACGGTAACGCCATGCCATTAGATGACCGCGAACAACAGATCCTGGCCGAGATCGAGCGCCAGTTCTATCAGGAAGATCCTGATCTTGCCCACGCCGTCCGGAATATCTCCGGTCGAGGTTTGGCCCGTTTCGGCAGTCGGTTCGCCATTGCCGGGATCCTGGTGGGAATCGTCATTCTCATCGCAACATTCCGCTACAACACGTTCATCGCTCTCTTCGGGTTCTTGCTGATCGTAATCTCAACAACGGCCCTTTTGCGCGGCTACCGGCGGCGCGACGGCAGCATCGAAGAGATGGTGGAAGGGCCGAGTCGGTTGAGTTCCTGGACTGCGAAAATCAGGAATAGCCGACGGTTCCGTCCCCCGTCCTGATTCGCTAGAGTGACAATCCCGACGCATCGGGAGTCGGGACGTCCCGGTCGCTCCAGCGTCGGATTGAGGATTGAAAACGCGGCGATGCGTATCGCCGCCGAGCTCTTTGGGGAGTAGGGATTGAACGACGGATACACGGCTCAGCAGGCATCGAAGCTCACCGGATGCACTCCCCATCAGCTTCGATATTGGGATCGCGTCGACCTGGTTCGACCGTCGATCCAATCGACAGGCGGACGCCCCGGTGTTCGCCGTCTCTATTCCTTTCGTGACCTGGTAGCCCTGCGCGTTGTGCGCAGCCTGCTGGACAACGGAATGTCGGTACAGCGCGTTCGTCGGGCGTGGGATTACCTGCGCCGCAACGCCGAGATGGAATCCCATCTCGCCGAGGTGAAACTCATCACCGATGGGTCCTCGATCTTCAGGATCGCCTCCGACGACGGCGAGTTGCTAGACGCTCTCCGCGACGGCCAGATGGCGTTCTTCGTTGCCATCGATTCGATCACCCGCGAGGTCGAAGAGGATGTCTCCCGGTTCGAACTCGACAGGGATCACTTTCTCGAGATCCTCCGCCTCGTCGAAGAGGATGTAGCGTCTGAGGCTTCGGGCTCTTAGAGCCTTTAGCCATTAGCCATTAGCCTTTAGCCGTTAGCGGTTCTGGCGCGCCTTTCGCA
>JAUVQS010000102.1 GCA_030598025.1 Acidimicrobiia bacterium
ATGTAGCGCTCGAGGAACAGGGCGTCGTCGCCGAAGGCGGACATCGCCTCCCGGGCCGCGGAACCGATGGATTCTGTCAGGTCGGCCGGGTCGCGCACGATGCGCATCCCCTTGCCACCTCCACCGGCGGAAGCCTTGACAAGGATCGGATAGCCGACCTCGGCCGCGGCATCGGCGATCGCTTCTTCGTTTCGACCGGCGATCTCGATGCCGGGCACGACCGGAATTCCGGCGTCGACCATGATTCGTCTCGCCTCGATCTTGGAGCCCATCGACGCCATGGCTGATGGCGGAGGTCCAATGAATAGGATTCCGGCGTCCGCGCAAGCCCGGGCGAATTCGGCGTTCTCGGCAAGGAAACCGTATCCGGGGTGGATCGCCTGGGCGCCGGCCTTCAGAGTGGCTTCGATGATCAGGTCTTGACGCAGATACGTGTCGGCCGGAGCCGATCCCGGCAATTCAAGCGCCTCATCCGCCTCGGCCACAAATGGAGCCAAACGGTCCGCATCCGAATAGACCGCAACGGTGGAGATCCCCATCGTCCGGCAGGTGCGAAAGATCCGCCTGGCGATCTCACCGCGGTTGGCAACGAGGATCTTGGCGAGGCCCGTCACCACACAACCTCGTTTTCGCGCGGGGATCTTGGCCCATAGGCCGCGAATCCCGCGCGAGAAGCAGATTTGAAGCGTTTCACATCCGGAAGACCCCGAACTCGCCGGTGCCTTGCACCGGACCCGAATGAACGGCCGAGAGGGCCATGCCGAGGACGGTTCGTGTGTCGCGTGGATCAATGATGCCGTCGTCGCGGACTCGACCGGTCGAGTAGTAGCCCAGTGCCTCTCGCTCGATCTGATCTTCGATCGCCTGGCGACGGAGTTCCGCCGCCGGTTCGTCGATTTCCTGGCCGCGTGCCTCTGCGCCGGCCCTGTTGATGATCGACATCACACCGGCGAGTTGTTCACCACCCATTACGGCCACTTTGTGTCCGGGCCATCCAAATACGAACCTCGATTCAAACGCTCGGCCGGCCATGCCGTAGTTTCCGGCTCCGTAGGAGGCCCCAGCCATCAGGGATATGTGAGGCACTGCGCTGTTGGCCACCGCATTCACCATTTTGGCGCCATCTTTGATCATCCCGCCCTGCTCGTACTCTTTGCCGACCATGTATCCGGTCGTGTTGTGGATGAAGATGATGGGCGTGTCGTAGCGATTACACAGCTGGATGAACTCCGTTGCCTTTTTCGCTTCCTCGCTGAAAAGAACGCCGCGCTGGTTGGCGATGACCCCGACGGGATAACCATGGATGGAGCCCCATCCGGCCACCAATGACGTGCCGTAGACCAGCTTGTATTCGTCGAATCGTGACCCGTCGAGCACCCGTGCCAGAACCTGACGCATATCGAAGGGCACCTTGAGGTCGGCCGAGATGATACCGAGGAGGTCATCCGCGTCGTAGAGCGGCTCGTCCGACGGCTGATTCGGTCCATAACCGAGTTTGCGCCAGTTGAGGTGAGCCACGATCTCACGTCCCATCCTGAGTGCGTCGTGTTCGTCCGCCGCCAGGTAGTCGGAAAGACCGGAGATCCGCGAGTGCATGTCGGCGCCGCCCAGATCCTCGTCGGTCGACTCCTCGCCGGTGGCCATCTTCACGAGCGGTGGTCCACCCAGGAACACCTTTGCTCGTTCCTTGACCATCACCGCGTAATCGGACATGCCCGGCACATAGGCGCCTCCCGCCGTCGAGTTGCCGAAGACCAGAGCAATCGTCGGTATTCCCAGCTTGGACAACCGGGTCAGGTTGCGGAACCACTTGCCGCCCACCAGGAAGACATCGGCCTGGGTCGGGAGATCGGCGCCCCCCGATTCCACGAGATTGATGAGTGGGAGGCGGTTCTGGCGAGCACTGTCCTGCAGCCGGAGGCTCTTGGAGAGCGAGATCGGATTCGACGACCCCGCCCTGCTCGTCGGGTCGTTGGCGTTGATGGCGACCTCTACCCCGGATACGACTCCTATTCCGCAAACGAGGTTTCCGCCAATCGGGTAATCGGTTCCCCATCCGGCCAGCGAAGAGAGCTCCAGAAAGGGTGTGTCACGATCGAGGAGCAGCTCGATCCGCTCTCTGGCGAGCAATCTGCCCCGGTCCTTGTGCCGCTCGACGTACTTCGACCCGCCACCCCGGCGCGAGGCCTCCATGAGTTGCTCGAACTCGGAGAGCTTCTCGGTCATCGCCGCATGGTTCGATCGGTACTCGTCCGAGCGTTGATCGATGTTCGAGGTCAGAACCGGCATTGCCCGGCAGGTTAGTTGCGTGGCGGCGGGGTAGGAGCTTCCGGGTGGGTACCCTCGCCACATGCGGTGGTCACGGGTGCGCGGGGCGGTTGTGATACTGGCGGCGATTGGTGGATCGGTGGCAGCCATCACTGCCGCCGGAGATCTCCGCGACGCGGTAGACGAACGCTCTTCATCCCTCGATCAGGCGCTCGTTGCCGGCGGAGAGGCGTTGCGCACCGCAGACGACACGGTCGCCATCGTGGCCTCTATCGTCGATCAGCTGGCCGGCAGCCTGGTCGCTGTGGAGGATGCGGCGCTCGACTCGATTTCCACCCTCGATGATGCCGAGAACGGCCTCAACAAACTGGCGGAAATCAGCGGCGAGGACCTGCCTCGAATCATTGACTCGTTGAAGGAGGCCATGCCCGCCTTGATCCAGGTGGCCGACGTCATCGATGGGACGCTCGGAGCACTCAGTTTCGTCGGCGTTCCGTATGATCCCGATGTGCCCTTCGACGAGTCACTCTCGGGCATCGCCGACTCGATAGACGACCTTCCCGAGCAGGTCAGGCACCAGGCCGACCTCATCGAAGAAGTAGCCGAAGGTCTCGGGGGGATCGCCGATCAAGCAGGTCAACTCATAATCGAGATGGGAGTGGCCAGGCTGCAGCTGCTCGATGGGATAGAACTCCTCAACCAGTATCGGGCGACAACGGCAACCGCGATTGAGTCCGTCGAGACCGAGCGCGATCTACTGGCGGAGCGCGCCAATTCGGAACGGTCGGCGGTCTGGTGGCTGGCTGCGGCCGTTGTGATGGCCCAGCTCGGCCTCTTCACAGCCGGCACCTGGCTTCTCTTCAGAAAATCCGACGCCCCACCAGAGAGACGCGAGAACTCGGCACCGTCTGGCTAATGGCTAAGGCTTATGGCTAACGGCTTCTTTCCGACAACGGTTCGGGACCACGGGCCAAACGCCCCGGCAGCCGGACCTTCTGACCCTATGGCGCCTTGGCCTTCTTCCGCGACCATGTAATCAGTCATGGGAAGAAACTGTCACACTCCGATGGCAGGGGAGACGCCTCGGCAGGCAGGAGTCGTAGCTCTCGTTGGTCATCCCAACGTTGGCAAGTCGACGCTGTTTGAAGCGCTCACTGGTCATCGTGTTATCGCCGCCAACTACCCGGGTACGACTGTAGAGATTGTCAGAGCTGCCGGGCGCAGACTTGACGACACCTTCGTCGATTCGCCCGGCATCCTCTCGTTCCCGTCGCGGACTGAGGACGAACAGGCGACCGTTCGGGTCTTGCTCGAAGGAGCGCTGGTCGGCGTCTTACAGGTCGGTGACGCAAAGAACCTTCGACGAACCCTTCTCCTGACGGTGCAACTCGGCGAAATGGGAGTCCCGCTCACCCTCGCCCTCAATATGGCCGACGAGGCTGTTGACCGGGGCCTCCATTTCGACCCCGGGGAACTGTCCGAAACCCTCGGCCTCCGGGTGGTTGCCACGACTGCGGTGCGCGGCGAGGGAATCGATCTGCTCGAAGATGCTCTGCTCGAGCCTGATATCCCATCTGTGAGGATCAACTATGAAGATCCGATCGAGACGGCGATAGATGAACTCGGCGAGGTTCTCCCACCTGCGACTGTCGGCAGCCGTTCTCTGGCGTTGCTCTTTCTGGCCGGAGATCCCGTAGCCGAGGAGTGGATAAGAGGTCGTTGTGACGATCGCCGGGTTGGGGAAGCGGTGCGCATTCGGAGCACCGCGGCCGAGGCCGTCGGCACGCCCCTGTCTTCTTCGATCCTCGAATCGAGATTCGAAGTGGTCGATGCACTGATCGGCGATCCGTCCACAACCCCGGTTGGCGGCACTTCGGTACGCAAGCAGCGGATCAGCCGACTGACCACTCATCCTCTGTGGGGTCTTCCGGTTCTGGCCGTGGTCCTCTACGGCCTCTACTGGTTCGTCGGAGTTTTCGGTGCCGGAACGCTGGTCGGTTGGCTCGAAGAGACGCTCTTCGGCGAGTACATCAATCCGTGGTTGATCTCAGCCGCCGACAGAGCGCTGGCCTGGGATTGGCTTCGGGATCTGTTGGTTGGAGATTACGGACTGTGGACGATGGGAATGACCTACGCCCTGGCGCTGATTCTTCCGATCGTGGCTACGTTCTTTTTCGCGTTTGGCTTGCTCGAGGACTCCGGATACCTGCCGAGACTGGCCGTTCTCACCAACCGGATATTCAAAGCGATGGGACTCAACGGAACGGCAGTGGTTCCCATGGTGCTGGGCCTTGGCTGCGTGACGATGGCGACGATGACCACTCGAATCCTTGCCTCGAAGCGCGACCGACTCCTCGTCATACTGCTGCTGTCGTTGGGGGTCCCATGCAGCGCCCAGTTGGGTGTTGTGATGGGAATGCTCGGCGGCATTTCGATGGTGGCGATGATGATCTGGGCGGGGGTTGTCATTGGTGTGCTGGTGGTGGTCGGATGGCTGGCCGCCCGTCTGGTGCCGGGAAATCGTTCGGTCTTCGTCACCGAGTTGCCGCCCATGCGGCGCCCTCCCCTTCGTCCCGTTGTCATCAAGACCGTCGCCCGCGTTGAGTGGTACATCAGAGAGGTCGTACCGCTGTTCCTGATCGGGTCCGTCTTGTTGTTTGTTCTCGATCGCGCCGAAGTCCTCGGATGGCTGATCGAGTTAGCCGAGCCACTGGTAGTCGATTGGCTGAGGTTGCCGGCTGAGGCGGCCACCGCCTTCATGATGGGTTTCTTCCGGCGAGACTTCGGAGCGACCGGACTCTTTTTGATCGCCGGTGATGGGCTGCTCTCGTCCGTTCAGATGGTCGTCAGCATGACCACTATCACGTTGTTCGTTCCCTGTGTGGCCAGTGTGCTGATGATTGCCAAGGAACGAGGAGCGAAGACCGCCGCGGCGGTGACGGCGCTGGTCTTCCCGCTGGCGATCTTCATCGGCGGGGTTCTCGGTCGAGTTCTCGAGTTCGTCGGGTGGGGCGTATGAGTTCCATCATGGCCTGCGCTCTGTGCGGAACACGCTTTGATCCAGAGGCCGAGGTGGCTTGCGGGTCCTGTCCGATGAGCGGAGCGTGCACGCTGGCTTGTTGCCCCGAATGTGGTTACACGACCGTCGACATCAGCAGCTCTCGATCGGCCGGGCTCCTGACCCGCCTGCTCTCTTCCAGGAAGGCGCCCCGTTTGGCTGGAGCGACTCTCGACAGCGCGATCATCGGCAGAAGGGTGGCCATCGCCGGCTTCTCTGATTCGATGACGACGGGTCATCGGGAGTTGCTGCGAACGTACGGAATCGAGCCGGGTCGCACAGTTCGAGTTGAACAGCACTCGCCTGTGACGGTCGTGCAGGTCGACGAAACCGAGGTCGCGCTGGAAGCCGACCTGGCCAAGCTGGTCTTCGTCGGCGCCGTCCGCTGAAGACCCGTTTTCGCGCGGCATTCGCGACCTATCCCACACCCGCTGAGGGTGCCACCAAGCAGGATAGGGCGCTGGTTGTGAGGTTCAC
>JAUVQS010000049.1 GCA_030598025.1 Acidimicrobiia bacterium
CCCAACCCCCATCGCTAAGGGAAATCGCTTCAACGATCGTCCGGTTCGATAGATGCCGGTAGCCGCCAGCATCCGTCGCGCCATCCACTCCGGCGTTCCGAGCCACAACAGCGGTGCTGCCACCAGCACATACAGGATGAACTGCACCATGTGGGCGCTGGCGAGGTATCCGGCACCGAGGGTGCCGAGCGGCCAGTCCGATGCCAACCAGAACACGAGCACTCCTGCCGTGAAGAAGGCGGCCTGGCGTCGCGAACTCTGCTCGATATCGCGATTGCGACGCACGGCCCATACATATGTGCCCGCCATCATTGCAACGATCAGCCATATTCCGGGGTAGGCCCTGAACGTCCACGACCAGGGTTCGGTGATCGTTGTGCACCACCATGAGATGTTCACGAGGATTCCTCGAGGAAGGCGACGATGGCGTCGAGATCGACCTCATCGAGCGAAAAGGCAGGCATCACCAGGTCGAACCCCTTCACAGTTTGTTCCTCCGGTCTCGATATTGAGGCGCGAACATACGCCCCGTCGAATACAACAGTAGATCCATCGGAGAGGTTGCGGACGGTTCCCCAGACCCCATCCCACGAAGGACCAACCCCGTTGGGCGCCCCGTGGCAGGCTACGCATCCGAGACTCTCTACGAGCACCGATCCGATCTCCGCTTCATCCGAAAACTCAGCTCCACCACCGCAAGCGGAGACCATCATCGCCAGCAGACCGATCCGAACCAGACCCTGCTTCATGGCGCGATCTCTGCGTATGGAACTACCCGTCCTTTGACCTCGATCTTTCCGACAACCTCAAATTCGAGCGTGACGGTCGCGGTCTGCCCTGCCTCGAGCGCAGCCACCTCCAACAGCATGATGTGCAGCCCGCCGGGAGCAAAGACGACTACCTCTCCCCCACCGATGATGACCTCCGGTACAGGCTCCATGTGCATCAGCTCTCCATCGAAGTAACTCCGATGCACCTCAGCGATCCCGATCTCTGATTGCACTCCGACGAGCCGATCAGGTCCTTCCCCTGTATTGGTGATCTCGAAATACATCGCCGTCGCTGGTCCGGCAGGGACCGCGATCACTGCATCGCGAACCTCGATTGTGGCCGATGAAGCGCAGGCCGTTAGAAAGAGAGCGACACAGCAGATTGTCGCCGTCCGTCTCATGATCCGGTGCGCTCGATCAGGATCGGGAGGTCGTGCATCCAGTCGCTCTGACGGGTCCCGAAGGGGTAGACGCTGTAGCCCAACCCGTTGGGCGCATAGACGAGCATCTGTCCGGCATGCCCGACGGTGTAATCCGTGCCGGTGCCCTCAACCACGGCAATCGGCACGCCGGCGGCAGCCTGAGCGACCTCCACCTCTTCCTGCGATCCAATCAGACCGACGAAATCCGAACTGAAGGAATCCAGGAATCCCCGAACGACCTCCGGCGTATCGCGCTCGGGGTCGACGGTCACAAACACCACCGTCGAGTTTCGACGAACCTCCGGCAGCCGATCGAACACTTCAGCCAATTGGGCGAGATGTACCGGACAGATATCGGGGCAGTTCGTGTAGCCAAAATACAGAAAGGTCAACCGACCTTCCGTCTCCTCCACAAAGCTGAATTGTCGGCCCTCCGTGTCAACGAGCGAGAATGATGCCTTGGTGGTGGGGTTATCCAACACCACTCCCTCGAGTTGACCCTTCAACGGCACATCGGCTCCACTACAGGCCGCGAGAAGAATGCCGACGACGACCGTCAACAACACGAGGACTAGGCGATAACCGAACGTAGTCATGGAGAACACCGAAAGATCGACCGACCGGCACGGTACCACGCACCGCTCCCCTCGTTGTCGTCGCCAACCCGGCCGGGAATGTTAGAGATCACACCGACGTTTACATCGAGCGGAGGGTGCGTTAGGATACCCCAGGGGGTATCCTCGAAATCACAACAGATAACTACTGGAGAGATCACCGTGGCAACAGTTGAACTGACCAAAGACAACTTCGAAGAGACGATCACCAACAACGACGTCGTCTTTGTCGACTTCTGGGCCGAATGGTGTGGGCCGTGTCGCATGTTTGCGCCCACCTTCGAAGCTGCTTCAGAGAAGCATGAGAACGTGGTGTTCGCCAAGGTCGACACCGAGGACCAGCAGGAACTGGCCGGCTACTTCCAGATCCGCTCTATCCCCACTCTCATGGTGTTCCGCGAGAATGTCGTCTTGTTCTCGCAACCCGGCGCGCTCCCGGCACCTGCCTTCGACGATCTGATCGAGCAGATAGTGTCCGTCGACATGGAAGAGGTCCACAAGACTATCGCCGAGCAGCAAGCCAAGGAGAGCGCGGAAGCGACCGCCTAATGCATTAGCAGCCGCCTAAAGCATTCATGAGCCCGGCGCCGGGCTCGAAGTAGAATTGAGAACGTCCCCGGCATACGGCGGGGACGCTCTGTTATCAGGCTGTCGATGGGACAGGCCCAATCTGTTAGCTGGCAGCGGCTCCGGCGAGGCTGGCCGGTATCCTCGGTTCCGGCTGATTGATCAGGGCTCGCACGCCGCCGTCTTCGATTACTCGGATACTGATGTGATTGCACTGGGTGCACACGGCTCTCTGCAGTCCTGCTCCAACGCCGTGTACTCGAAACATGTGCTTGTGTTGGCTCTTGTGCTTCTTCATCGGTCTGTCCCTTTGTCGAGTCGCCTGTATGTCTCGTCGGCAGGTATGCCGAAAACCCCGAGACCCATTCTTGGCGCACACAAGGTATCTAGTCACCACGGCGGGCTCGAATGCACCTGTGGAGTTGAGAAGGCAGCACATCGAACCGGTAGGCTGTGGCCATGGATCTTTACTCACGAGTCAATATTCTCGACGGCCGGGCCGTCAGACTGCCCCACGGGGACGTTCACGAAGCGATCGCCCTGGACTCGAGCCCTCTCGTTCGCGCTCGCGGCTGGGTCGAGAAGGGCGCCACACGCCTTCACATCGTCGACCTCAACGCAGCCGCCTATGGAGATTATCGCAATCGTCCGTTGATCCACGAGATCATTGAGGCACTCGACATACCCGTGCAGGTGGCGGGCGGCGTGCGATCCCCTCAGGAGGCCTCACGCTTGATCGATGCCGGAGCATGGCGTGTGGTCATGGGTACCGGCGCCATCGAAGAACAAGTCATGGCCTGGGAACTCTTCCGGACCTATCCCGGCCAAGTGGCAGTGAGTCTCGACGTCCTCCCCGACGAGGAACTCGTGGTCCGCGGTTGGACCGCTCACTCGGGACGGTTCCTCGAAGAAGTGCTCATCGAGCTCTCATCCGGAGGTGCCGCTGCCTATCTCGTATCGGAGGCCGGTCGCGACGCCCTCGAAGAGCCTCCGAACTTCGGCATTCTGAGACGAGCGCTGGCGATCGTCGATGAGCCCGTCATTGCGGCCGGTGGTGCCCGCCACCTCGAGGACCTCCAGGCGGTCTACGACCTCGAAGTGGACGGCAAACGGCTTGGAGGTGTCATCGTCGGCCGAGAGGTTACCGCAGGGCGATTCACGATGGATCAGGCGGCCGAGCTCCTCCACGACGAATGAGACCCGACCGCCTCCTCGCCGTCGATCGAACCAGCGCGGCATATCCGACCGAACCCACCAGCGCGAACGCGAACCATTGAACGGCGTACGAGAGATGCGGGCCGTCCGTCAATTCCGGGACTCCGTCGACAATCGGCAACGATGAACCCTCCGGCTCTATCGCAGTCACCACGACGTAGAACATCTTCAGGTCGGCATCTATCTGTCGATTCAGCAGCTCGAGATCCACACTCGGCACAACCTCGGTTCGATCGCCCTCAAGTGAATCTGCCGCCCTCTTTTCAAGTGGATAACGAACGTACCCGCTGATCAGGACGTGACCCTCAGGAGGGCGTGCCGGCGCCACCGGTGGCGTATCGAATTCGAACGGCACCCATCCGCGATTGATCAGGATCGCAGATGCATCGTCGAGGTAGAGCGGTGTGAGCACGTCGAAACCCGGTTGCCCGAGATGGACCTGGCTGCGCAGCAGAACCTCTTCCTCCGTCAGAAGGGACCCAGCGAGGTTCAGACGGGTGTACTCGGGTGGCATGGGTCCGGAGGAAGCCGGCCATTCCGTGGGTGGCGCTCCCAATCTCTCGCCAATGATCGCATTCTCAGCTTGGCGTTCCTCCAGACGGGAGAGCTGCCACCTCCCGAGCATCAGAAACGTGACGGTGATCGCGAAGACGACGATGTGGAGCACCACCCACGCCGGCCGGCGAAGAAACGAATACACCTCGCTATCCGCCGCCGAAGGCGACGCCACCGGTTCGCCGGTGGTCGGCTGCTGCGGCCAAGCCTCCCCCCGGCTCGAACAGCGCAGTCCCAACACCGCCGAAGAACATATCCGTCGTAGGGAACGGGCGATTGATGAGACCCATCTGCTCGACATCGAGGCCGGGTTCGAAGGCAACCCGCCCACCGGCGTCGGTGTACTCGACATGCAGCCGCGGATGTTGGACTGCCTCATCGAGATCCATACGGAGGTGAATGAGGTTCAGCAGCGTCGACAGAATCGCGGTGGTGATGCGATCGGCCCCCGGTGATCCGATGGACAAGACCGCCCCATCCGCTCGTCTGCCGACGGTCGGAGCCATGTTCGACACCATCCGGGTGCCGGGCGACAGGGTATGGAAGCCGCGCCTGTTCAGTTCGAGCTCGCCAAGCGAGTTGTTCAGCCAGATGCCGGTTCCCGGCGGCATGACGCCCGATCCATATCCCGCCGACATGGTGATCGAACAAGCGTTGCCGTCGTCGTCAACGGCTGAAGCATGGACGGTTGATGGTGAGGTGAGGAGTCGCCGCCAGTCACCCGTGTGGGAGAGATCCAGGAGGCGTTGAATGACGATCGAGCGTTCCTCGGCAGTATCGAGGAACTCCCGCCGAAACCCGAGCACTGCCTGCTGCGTTCGAACGAGGTGATGCATGCCCTCGATGTTCCAGCCGGAAAAGCCCGATCCCTCCAGCAAGAACAGCATGGCCGCCAACGAAGCTCCGCCGATGGCGGGCGCCGGATTGGTGGCGATCTTCCAGTCATCTAGTTCCGTTTGCAGCGACGGCCGCTCGACGGCGCGGTAGGCCGACAGATCCGCCCTGGTGAGGATTCCGCCGTGGTCCATTAAATCGTCGCTGATGAGGCGGGCGATATCGCCTTCATAGAAAGACACGACGCCATCGTCGGCGATTGTGCGAAGGCTGTCGGCCAGTTCCGGGATGAAGATCAGATCACCTTCTTCGACCAGAGATCCATCCGGAAACAAGGCCGCTCTGCTCTCGGGTTCCCACCCGAATACAGATTCCGCAGAAAACTCGAGATACAGCCGGGAGGCTTGCGACATCGGAAAGCCGCGTCGTACCACGTCGATGATCGGATCGAGGATGTCGCGCCAGGGAAGAACACCGAAGCGCTCGGAAGCAAGGCTGAACGCCGCCAGGGCACCCGGCGTCGCGACCGATCCATGCCCGACCGTGGTCGTAACGCCCCCGCCGTATTCCATCGTGACGTCGAACGCTCCCCCACCGAACTGCTCAGAGCGAAGGCCTCTACCCGGCATCTCCATATACCCGTCGAAGGTCATCGGATCAGTCTGATCAGGCCACACGGTCACAAAGCCACCGCCCCCGAGTGCGCACACACCTGGTTCGGTCATCATGGCCACCAGGTTCGCTCCGATCGCGGCGTCGACCGCGTTACCGCCGGCGTCGGCGATAAGAGCGCCAACGTCGGCGGCCAACTGCGACGCGCCTGCAACAACGATTCGAGACATGGTGGCGGCAGAGTAGCCGCTCGAAAGTCAACGATCGGATCCCGGTCATTCTCATCAGGTCTCACGCTTCGACCGGCGAGGGAAACAGGAGGTCCGGATCCCGCAGCGTCACGTTGGTGGCAACGATCTCGATGCGACTTCGCCGGCCATCCTGACCGTCCCAGAAGCGTCGCTGGACGCGGCCGACCAGCCACATACGATGACCGGGTTGAGGATCCTGCGCGACCAGCTCATCCTCAGGGTCCCAGAGCGTGACCGGCAGAACATCGACGCGGCGGAGCGGTTCGTCTGACTTGACTGTGACTAGAAAGCGGAGCAAACGAGACCCCGATTCGAATACCCGGAGCTCGGGCGGAGCGGCCAGATGGCCTCCCAGCACGACGAGATTGAAGTCCATGGTTGTACCTTTCCGGGGAAGGGTGGGGAGACTCATTGCACCGTATGCGGTGGGCGTGACAGAAACGCGCGAGCTAGGGTCGCAGGATGATCGAATACACCATCGAACGACTGTCCGATGACCTCTACGCGATAGATGCCTGGATGGAGGAGCACCCGCAACGACTGGCGTGCTACCTCTTCGACACGCCGGAGCGGGTGCTAGTTGAGGTAGGGCCCTCGGCTACGCTTCACCACCTCACTGCGGCCCTGGATGAGATGGGAATCGATGACCTGGCAACGATCGTCGTCACCCACATTCATATCGATCACGCCGGCGGAGCCGGTCAAATAGCGCAAGCCTTTCCGCGGGCGCGCATCGGTGTCCATTCGCGAGGCGCTCGCCACCTCGCCGAACCCGGGCGTCTTTGGAACTCCGCAACGCAGGTCTTCGGAGAAGAATGGCTGACGTCCAACTGGGGCCCTATGATCCCGATCGATCCAGATCGGCTCCTGGTGCTCGACGATGGTGACCGCATACCTCTGGGCGGCGGGAAGTCCCTAGAGGCGCTATATACCCCCGGCCATGCAAAACACCACATCACCTACTACGAGGAATCTACCGGAGGGATGTTCGTTGGGGATTCACTGGGGTTGTGTTACCCGCACGGGCATGCGGTTCAGCCGGTTACTCCCCCTCCCGACTTCGATCCCATCGTCGCTACCGAGCAGATGCACAGAATGGCCAGCATCAGACCAACCTTTCTCGGGTTCGCACATTTCGGCCCAAACTACGAGGTGTCCGATGCGCTGGAAGCCTCCGAGCAGCAACTCTGGGGGTGGGTGCGTTTCGTCGAAGCGCTCACCGACCTAGACGATGACACGGCTACCGACCGACTCCGGCGATGGACGATAGAGCGGCACCGCGCCGAAGGGTATTCCGAAGAGGAGATCGACACCTACGACCGGGCCACGTTCTGGCCGATGCAGGTGAGGGGAATCCGCCATTGGATGGCGTCACGCAACCGGTAGAAGGTTTCTGAGCAGTGCTAGGTAATACCGGTGATACATAGCACTGCGCGGAAACGTTCGGTTAGCGGGGGGAGGCGCGTCCGAAGCCCACGGCGAATCGGCTCGCGGCGATCTCGTCGTCCGTCGGCGGCCGTGACGGCACAATGCTCGACCTCTCGTCGCGAGCACCGTAGACGTAGACGGGCATGCCGAGTTCGAGTTGAGGGGCGAGGAAGTCCATATCCCACATTTCAACTCGAATACAACCATGTGAGGCCGGATAGGGCGGCACGCTCCCCGACCCATGGATGGCGTAGCCACCCGAGAAATAGAACGGGCGATAGAGTCCCCCGAGGTACGAGATCCTCCACCCGTCCACCTTCCGGTAGAACTCATAGCTTCCCTCGGGCGTCGTGGCCCGCACCACGCTTCCAGACAAGTTCCTGTAGGTGCCTCCGTTGGCCGATGAGATGGGCAACACCATCGAAACTGCGTCCTGCTCGATCAGATAGAGGACCTGCCGCCCGAGGTCGACTTCGATCCGGGTATCCTCGGGAGCGTCACCGGGTACCTCGAGTTGTTCGTCGAGGAGATTCCAATGCTCGAGCCGGAAGATTCCATCGCGTGAGAGGTCGTGAACCTTCTGGAAGGCGTACACCGCAGCCAGTGTGGATCGTCCAAAATTCCCGTCAGGATCGCCGGCGCGAAATCCCGCTTCGTTCAGAGCAGTTTGAAGCTCGGCCACCCAGGGACCACGATCGTTCGGGCCGATGCCGGCCGGCGTTGGCCAGTCCCCACCGAGGGTGAACTCGCCGTCCATCGATGGCATAGCCGCGACCGGCACCGCAAGCGCGATCACAAGCGAAACGACGAGTAATAGGGCCCACTTCATATCAGCAGTGTATCGGAGCCCAAACCCGACTAGTTAAGCAATCTCCGCATGGAGGGTGTCCATGCCGGGCAGGGCGGGATCAAGCTCTTCAATCGCGTTGGCGATCTGCTTGGCCGTCTTCTTGTCCCCGAGTTGGGCGGCGGCACGCGCAGCTACATACCAACGCCGGATCTCCCAGTCCGCAGCATCGCTGGCGAGACGCCCCGGCTTTGTGACCTCCCAGGCTTTGCGCCGATCTCCTTGATCCAACAGAAACGACCCATAGACGACCCGGATTTCCGATTCAGCAGCCTTGGATCCACCGAGTTCCTGGAACATCTCCCAGGTCGAGTGAACATCGTCGAAACGCTCGAGTGCGCGCAGGGAGTCCATCTCGATAGCCATGTGGGTGGTATCGCCGGTGATGCGGCGGAACGTGCGGATCTCACGCAAGGCTTCCTGCCACAGGCCCATGCGGTAACACGACAGCGCCAGCAATTCCCGGATTGCTCCGGCGCGAGACGACAGGGCTTTTGCCTCGAGGAGTTTCTTCCTGGCCGCCGGGTAGCGGCCCTCCTCGAATGATCCGGCCGCCGCGCTCAAGAGGTTCAGAGTCGCGTCGCGCCGGTCCTTCTTGGTCGAACGAACGATCTCATCGCGCAGCCAGCGAGGCAGGTCGGCGCCGGCGCCTACTGCCGTCCGACCGCTGCTCGATTTGCGCTCGCCCTGGGGGTTCGAACGAGCCCTGGAAGTATCACGATCCCCCTTTGGGGCGTCACGACGTGCACCGGTCTGTTTGCGGGGCTGTGAGCTCCGCCGATCGCCTCGGCGATCTCCACCACGTGGTCCCGACACCTGTCGCTCCTTCTACTTTCAACGATAGATGAGGGCCGCCCAAATCTGGACGGCCCTCGAATCTTATGTCCGGCGGTGACCTACTCTCCCGGGGGATTGCTCCCCAAGTACCATCGGCGCTGGCGGGCTTAACTTCCGTGTTCGGAATGGGAACGGGTGGTTCCCCGCCGCTATCGCCACCGGACAAACCTTCACGAACTCGGAGGCCGCAGCCGATGAGTTCGCACGTACTCAAGTCACCTTGAGCACTCCATAGCGAGCACTAAGTATTGAATTCAAGTCCAAGCCCTCGGCCGATTAGTACCGGTCAGCTACACGCATTACTGCGCTTCCACTTCCGGCCTATCTACCTGGTCTTCTGCCAGGGGCCTTACCCGGTTAATCCGGTGGGAGATCTCATCTCGAGGTGGGCTTCGCACTTAGATGCCTTCAGCGCTTATCCCGTCCGAACGTAGCTAACCAGCCGTGCTCTTGGCAGAACAACTGGCACACCAGAGGTTCGTCCATCCCGGTCCTCTCGTACTAGGGACAGCTCCTCTCAAATCTCCTGCGCCTGCGACGGATAGGGACCGAACTGTCTCACGACGTTCTAAACCCAGCTCGCGTGCCGCTTTAACGGGCGAACAGCCCGACCCTTGGGACCTGCTCCGGCCCCAGGATGAGACGAGCCGACATCGAGGTGCCAACCCCCGCCGTC
>JAUVQS010000103.1 GCA_030598025.1 Acidimicrobiia bacterium
CCGGAGTTCAGTTGGTTCGCCGCGGAAGTCCATCCACAGAGCGCCGGCTACGACCAGGACGGCTGCGGCCCAGCGGAGATATGGGGGACGGCGAAACCAGTACACGATCGACCGTACCGCGTCCCGACCGTGGTTGGAAGGGGGTTGAATCTCGACGGAGGCCGATCGTTACTTGCCCGACTCCCAATTCCGAACATGGTCGGGAACCGGAGTGGAGTCCACCGGCTCGAGTTCACCTGGTTCGATCCTTACGGGAATCACTCCCGTCCAGTAGGGAAGGTCGAGGTCGGCTTCATCGTCGACGGGCGGGCCCGTGCGCTGCTTGGCAGAAGCTTCTTCGATATCGATGGCGGTGACGGCGGTGCCCCGCAGTTCCTTCTCGTTGGGAGGGCGCGAGCCGGCCGAACGCCCGGGCACGAGGTGCTCGACAATCGCTCGAAAGGCCGTCATCTTCTCATCCGCGTCTGTGACCTCCCTGGCAGAGCCGAACAGAACGACCGATCGGTAGTTCAAGGAGTGATGAAACTGAGACTTGGCGAGGACCATTCCATCGACGAGCGTGGCGGTTACCGACACTTCCCGTTCCCCCCGGAGTGTGCGAAGCATGCGGCTCGCCGGAGATCCGTGGAGGTAGAGGACCTCACCCACCCGCGCATGGATCGTTGGGATCACCACCGGCTTACCGCCGTCATCGAGGAACCCGACGTGGCAGATCAACGCCTCGTCGAGGATTGCGTGGATGGTGGTCCGGTCGTAGGAGCCACGATCAGGTAGGCGGCGGATCTCGCTGCGCTCCGATTGAGGAGCGTCAGTCATCGCTGCTGCTGCCGTCGCTGCTGCTACTACTACTTCCAGTGCTGCTGCCGCTCTTGCTGCTGTCGCTCTTGCCAGCGCTGCTGCTACTACTGCGGCCGGTGGTGCTTCTGCTGCTACTGCTTCGGCTGGATGAACGCGAATCAGTTACATAGAAGCCGGAGCCCTTGAAGATCAGGCCGGCCGGGTGGAAGACCTTCTGCAGGTCTCCGCCACATGTCTTGTGCTTCTTGAGCGGCTTGTCTGAGAACGACTGCATCACTTCCAGTCGCTCACCGCACTTTTTGCAGGCGTATTCATAGGTTGGCATGTCGGCCCTCAGAGGAAAGATTGAGCACGGCATGATATCAAGTGCCCTGAGACATGAGTCTGTCGGTTGTGCAGCGTGGGGTCTGCTTCTCGCGTTCTCGCGCGGCGAAGGCGCACTATGACAAGCGATCGCCGCGCCAGAACGGGATCACAGTCGCGCTTGGCGATCCGACCTGGCGGCCGGCCGCTTCTAGACTCTCCGTGATGAACCTCGCCGTTCCCGCCACGATGGTGGCCGCCTACCTGATCGGAAGCCTCGACTTCGCCGTCGTGGTGGCCCGAGCGCGGGGTCTCGACATCTACGACGTGGGCAGCGGCAACCCGGGAACGTCGAATGTGCTTCGCACTATGGGCAAGGGGGCGGCTGCTCTGACGCTCCTGGGTGATGTGCTCAAAGGGGTCATTGCAGCGGCCATGGGATATGTCGTTGCCGGGGAGGCGGGGGCTGCCGCCGCCGGATTCTTTGCAGTGCTGGGGCATTGCTTTCCGATCTTCCATCGTTTCAAAGGCGGAAAGGGTGTGGCGACGGGGGCCGGATTGCTGCTCTGGATGATTCCGAAGTCTGCGCTGGTTCTGATCGTCATCTGGGTGTTGCTGGTCGCGGTCACCAGGGTTGCTTCCATCGGATCGCTGACCGTCATGGTGCTGGCAGTTCCCGCCGCCTGGCTCGAAGGAATCGGCTGGGCCGGCTTCGTGTGGATGGTCGCCGCCGTCTCGCTGGTCATATTTCGCCATCGCGGCAATATCGCCCGGTTGTTCGGATCGGGAGAACGAAAGGTGATCTCGTGACAGGTGTTGATCTTGCCGTTGTTCCCGCCGCCGGACTCGGGACCCGAATGCGCCCTGCGACTCGGGCCATCCCCAAGGCCATGTTGCCAGTTGTAGACCGACCTGCTGTTCAGCACGTTGCGGAGGAGGCCGTCCGCGCCGGCGTTTCCGAGGTGGTTTTCATCGTCGACCCGGGAGTGGGGTCGCTGATCGAGAAGCACTTCTCGGAGGGAGGGCTGCTGCCGGGCCTCGAGGACCTAGTCATTAGAACTGTTGTTCAGGACAATCCGGGTGGCCTCGGGCATGCTGTTCTCACGGCTCGCCGGGCCATAGACGACCGCAGTTTCTTCTGCTTGCTGGTCGACAACATGGTACGACCCGGCGCCGATGTGTTGCCAGCGCTGGCGGCGGCCGCGGATGGCGGTTCCGTCGTCGCACTTCGCGAAGTCGGCCCGCACATGCTCGAGCGGTACGGAGTTGTGATCCCCGGTGCTCGGCAGGGTTCGAGCCTCGATGTTCTCGGCGCCGTGGAGAAGCCTGGAGTAGAGAATGCTCCGTCCAACCTGGGTCTGGTTGGCCGATATCTGTTCACCTCCGAGATCCTGGAGGCGCTGGGAGGGCTCGAACCGGGCCACGGGGGAGAGATTCAACTGACCGACGCAATCGATGTCGTGGCCCGAAGGGGACGATGCCGGGGTGTCGTCGGCGAACACGATCTTCTTGATATCGGGATCCCCGTGGGTCTCCTTGAAGCGGCCGTTGTGCTTGGTTTGGCTCGGCCGGAGTACAGAGATGATCTCCGCGCGATCCTTCGATCGGTTGAGGAGCAGAGATGAAACCTCTCGTCGAGGTCCAACGCTCGGTCCTGGCGAGTGTGTGGCGACTCGAGAAGCTGGCGGTCCCGATCGCCCGGGCCCGCGGGTTGGTTCTCGCCGACGATGTGGCTGCACCCCACGATGTTCCGCCGTTCGCCAACTCGGCAATGGACGGATATGCGGTGCAAGCCGGGGATACCCAACCTGCACCGTCCGAACTGACGGTGATAGAGGACGTCGCGGCGGGACACGTAGCCGACCGAGAAGTTGTCACGGGAACGGCTATCAAGATCATGACCGGGGCGCCGCTGCCACCGGGGGCCGATGCGGTGGTGAGAGTCGAAGACACGTCTCAGCATGGCGACCGGGTGCGCATCGAGGAGGGCGCCGTTGTTGGTGAGAGCGTCAGGGCGGCCGGTGGCGATCTGGCGGCAGGGTCGTTGGTGTTTGAGGCTGGTACAAGATTGACACCCCACCATCTGGGCGTGCTGACCTCGGTCGGCGTGTTTGATCCGGTCGTGCATCGGCGTCCGACGGTGGCGGTCCTGTCGACGGGTGATGAAGTTGTCCCGGCCGGCACACCGCTCGCTCCCGGGAAGATCCACGACAGCAATCGCCCTCAGCTTCTCGCATTGCTGGACGAACTCGGAGTCGACGTGATCGACCTCGGAATCGTGGGCGATGACGCCCACAGCCTCCGGGCGATTCTCGAGCGGGGCGCGGCAACAGCCGACGTCGTCTTCACCTCCGGAGGAGTGTCGATGGGCGAGTACGACATGGTCAAGGCGATCGTTTCGGAGACCGGAGATGTTGAGATCTGGAGGGTTGCCATCAAACCTGCCAAACCGTTCGCCTTCGGCAGTTTCAACGGCACGCCCTTTTTCGGCCTACCCGGAAATCCGGTGTCCGTTGTAGTGGCCTTCGAGCAGTTCGCCCGGCCAGCCCTGCTCAAGATGATGGGAGCCCGAGCCCTGTTTCGAACGCGGGTGTCCGGCGTGCTCGAGACCGATGTTCGGACCGATCCCGAGAAGACGGTGTTTCTAAGAATGATCGCCGACCTCGTCGATAACACCTGGGTGGCCAGGCCGGCCGGTGGGCAGGCGTCGAATCAGCTGACGGCGCTGGCGAGGGCAAACTCGTTCGCGGTTGTTCCTGTTGGGACGGCAGGACTGGACGCTGGAAGTCGGGTGGATTTGGAGATGTTCCGATGGCCTGAGACCCGGACTGAGGAAGAGGTGCTGAATGCCGGATGAGTTGGCCCACCTCGACGGCGAAGGCCGGGCGAGGATGGTGGATGTAGGTGGCAAAGCAGAAACGGCGCGCGTCGCCATCGCCGAAGCGTTTGTCGAGATGACTTCCGAGACAAGGGACTTGATGTTCGGCGGGGGACTTCCGAAAGGGGACGCGGTGGCGGTCGCCCGGGTGGCCGGGCTGATGGCAGCCAAACGGACGGCCGATCTGATCCCCCTCTGTCACCCTCTTCGAATCTCGCATGTGGCCATCGAGATTGAACCGGAGCCGACCGGAACGCGGATCGTGGCCACGGTGGAGACGGTGGCTCGGACCGGTGTCGAGATGGAAGCGATGGTCGCCGCTTCGACCGCCGCTCTCACCGTTTATGACATGGTCAAAGGGGTAGAGCGCGGCGTTCAGATCACGGCTACCCGGTTGATGCACAAGTCGGGCGGGAAGAGCGGGGAGTGGAACAGGTGAGGGCAGTTGTGCTGACGGTGAGCGACCGGGTGAGCGCGGGGGAAGCTATCGACGCCTCCGGCCCGGCTGCGGCCGCGCTGCTCGAGGGCTTCGGCTTCTCTGCATCGGTCGAGGTCGTGCCCGATGGTGTCGAATCGGTGGCCGGATTCTTGCGAGGCGCCGTTGCAGAGGGAGTGCCACTTGTGGTCACAACCGGTGGAACCGGGTTTGCTCCCAGGGATGTGACGCCGGAAGCAACTCGATTGGTGATCGAGCGTCCCGCTCCCGGCCTCGTTGAGGCAATGCGTTCTGCAACATTCGGTTCGAACCCGCATGGCATGCTGTCGCGCGGTGAAGCGGGCATCATCAAGTCGACGCTGATCGTGAATCTGCCCGGATCGGTGCGGGGAGTGGAGGAATCACTTGGTGTGATCGGGCCGGCGTTGTCGCACGGCGTAGCGCTCTTGTTGTCTGACGAAACGAAACACTGAGGATCAACCGGCGCGGGTCCGGCCACCTCCTCGATGATCTGCCAGAAGTCCCATATCCGTCGCTCGAGAGGCTGATCGTACTTGTGATCGCAGGGCGAATTAGCTACTCTGCGCGGCGATAGAGCGGAGAATATACCTGTATGGCTTGGGCTGTCATTCTTGTCGTTGTCGCCGCCTGGGGAGCGTTCCTTCTACCGGAGGTGATCGGTTCCCGCAAGAGCGCGCCGTTGACAACGACGCAAGAATTCAATAGATGGACCACACGGATCGCCAGTGTTCAGAATCCCGATGGCCACGCGGTCGAAATCCGAAATCGAGTGCTTGCTCGTCGCCGTCGGACTTTGTTCCTTCTCTTCACTGCCGCTCTGGTCAGCCTGGCAGTGGCCATCTGGATATCTGCTCCATCAATGCTGATCACTCACATCGTGATCGACGGCGCCGTCGCCTGGTATCTGGCGATGCTCGTTCAGCTGAGGCATCGGCGTGAGGAACTGGAATTGGTGACTCCCGTTCGTCCGGTGAGCGACGGCGTTGTGGAAATGCCGTCCACGCCCGACATCCATATTCTGGCCTCCGGCTAGATCACGATTGTGACCGTTTCCGGGCTCGATGACGTCGAATCCGCCGCCCGCGTCGAACTCGACGGCAAGTTCGCAGCCCGCGAAGTAGCACTCACCGCCAGCCGCACTCTCATTCGAACGTCGGCCAATGCCATTCGTGCCCTTCATCGCGGCGAGATCGATCGCGCCGAGGAGTTGATGGCGCAGGCATCGGGGTTGCTGGCCAAGGCACGTGAGGCATGTCGTGATCATCCCTCTGTTTTGCACGCCGGGTTCGTTTCAGATGCGGCCAAGGAGTACGCCGAGGCCCGACTGA
>JAUVQS010000010.1 GCA_030598025.1 Acidimicrobiia bacterium
GCTGCGGGCCGTCTCCCCCAAACCTCGCTGCGCTCGGAGGGGGAGGAGACACTGGTGTTTCTCCCTCCGAAGGGGGGAGAGTGGGCGCCGGATTCAGAGAATCCGGGGGTCGAGGGGGGAGAGCGATCTATTTCAGGTCGCCGACCGTCTGCTCGATCATCTCCAACACACCGTCCAACTCCTGGGCAATCTCCCGGTTGGAGAAACGAAGAACCACGAACCCGTGTGCCTCAAGATATTTGGTGCGAGCCGTTTCATCTCTCCAGATGTGGGATGAGTCGTCAGCCTCGATGACGATCTTCGGCTGTAGCGATGCGAAGTCGACAATCCATTTACCGATCGGGACCTGACGACGGAACCGAGCACCGGTGGCTCGGTTCTTCAGATGAGGCCAGAGTCGGGCTTCCGATATTGTCAGTGAGTTGCGTAGACGGCGTGCCCGTTGGGCGGCCAGATCGGTGTGTTCGGGTCGTGCCATGACGACACAATGCGTCACGAACAGCCGAAAGTGAAGACCCCCTCCGCGCCCCGGTCCTCTGGACCTGCCCCCTCCGCTCTCGCCTTTCGGCGAGACCACCTCCCCCAAACCTCGCTGCGCTCGGAGGGGGAGGAAACCATTTCTCCCTCCGAAGGGGGAGAAAACGCGCGAACCCGCGACTACTTCGCCGGTTCGACCACCGCTCGCCAGGTTGGGTCGTCGGGAGCATCCTCTTCCAGGGACCGCAGGTACGTCGTGATTGCGGTTATCTGCTCGAGGGTCAGCGGGCCGCCGAAGTCGATTGAGTAGGCGCCCATTGGCGAGCCGGGGACGCCGACGGAAATGAGGCTGGTGATCTGGGCGTCGTTGGCCGCTTCAAGGAACTGCTTTGAGTTCAGAGACGGGCCGATTTGGCCGTCACGGCCTTCATCACCATGGCAGGCGGCGCACTGGCCGGCATACAGATCCTCACCCTGGATGGCGAGATCCTCGATCAGTTGCTCGCGTGCTTCTTCACGGTTGCCCGGCTCTAGAAGCCGGTAGGCCGGGAACGCCAGGATGAGAATGACCATGAGAACGAGGCCGGCCTGCATCCACTTGTTCGTGGCTGCTTCGAGCTGTGTATCGACGGGACGCTCACCCATGCGAACTCTCCTCACACGATGGTCCGCGGGCCGGTTCATCGAGGGTTTCTACCCCGAGCGCAGGTCCGGCAATCACCGATCCGGTATCCACGTGGACGACTCCATCGATGATCTCAATCTCATAACGGTCCATTCCACGAGGTGTCGGGCCTTCCCGATACTCACCTGCTCGATTAAATATGGAACCATGACACGGGCATTCGAACTGCCCGGAAGACTCGCACCACGGCACCCGGCAACCGAGGTGTGGGCATTTCTCCGAAAGGGCCACGACCTCGCCCTCGATCTTCGTCAGGTAGGTTCTGGCCGCCCGGATGGACTCGACGTCGGCATCCGGAACTGTTTCCGCAGCCTTCGTCTTGATCACACCGCCGAATCCACCGGTGATCCGGGGCTGAAGGACATCCCAGGTGGTCCAACCTCCGGCCACACTGATGAGTGCTGCACCCCACTTCCATGCCCGGGAAAGGAACTCTCTTCGACCGATTCCGTTGCTCATAGCTCTCCGTACCACTCTTGCCAGGGCCAGACCCAGCCCCAGTTGGGGCCGCGGAAGGCGAATCCGATGATCGTCAGGATGATCCACACGACCATGAAGATCGTGAAAGTCGCCACTGCAACTTTGCGGAACCGGGGTTCGATTCTCGTGCTTCTATCCATGTAGGGCAGGGCGGCGAGGCCGAGGATGATCGCACCGGGCACCAGCACGCCGGCTACCAGCGGATGGAACATCGAGAGCAGTTCTTGCAGCGCCGCGAAGTACCACGGGGCCTTCTCGGGATTCGGTGTCAGGGTCGGATTGGCGATCTCTCGGAGTGGCGCATCGAAGAAGATGGCCAGCACGAGAACGATTCCGATAACGACGAGCGCAGCTACGCCGTGCCTGACCAGCAAGTGTGGCCAGACCATTACCGGTTCTTGCTCATCCAGGACCTTGCGGTCGCCGCCGGGTGGTTTGCCCGGCACGACTCCGAGGACACGTTGACCGCCGATGATCTCCGGGTTTTCCTGATCGGGTCTAGGCGTCGACATCAACACCCTCCTTCGCAGGGTCGAGCATGCTGTCCTTGCGCCACCGCCACAGGTGGATGGTGATCACCAGAACCAGGACAGCAGGCAGCACGGCAACATGCAGAACGTAGAACCGCAGCAGCGTTGAAGAAGCAACGACCGGCCCGCCGAGCAACATTTCTCTGACCGTTTCCCCGATCAAAGGGACAAACCCTGCCATTTCGGAGCCGACGGTCACGGCCCAGTAAGCCAGCTGATCCCAGGGGAGGAGGTAGCCGGTGAATGAGAGCAGCAGTGTGAGCACCAGCAGAACAACGCCGATGCCCCAGTTGAACTCCCGCGGCTTCTTGTAGGCCCCCCGGTAGAAGACTCGTGCCATGTGCGCGGCCACCACGAGCACCATCAGGTGAGCCGACCAGCGGTGCACGTTGCGGATGTACTGACCGAATGCAACTTGAGTTTGGAGATTCAGCATGTCGCCGTACGCCTGGGTCGGTGATGGAACGTAAAAGAACATCAGGTAGATGCCCGACACGATCAGCGACCCGAACAGCACTACCGATGCCACCCCCAGATACCATGAGTAACGGAACGTGATCTCCTTGCGACGAACCTTCACCGGGTAGATATGCAGAAAGAAGTTCGCCCAGTGGCCGGCCGCCTGGTCGCGTTCGGTGGCTCGATCGGGCGAACGCCAGATTGAACGCCCAATCGTGCTTTCTCGTATTCGTTGGCCCAACGTCATGCCAGTGCTCCCACGGTCGGCACTCCAACTCCGGTCCAAAGACCCATCGACAATGCATCAGTCGGACAGCGCTCAATACAGAGCGCACAACGGATGCAGCTTTGCTCGTTCAGAATCAATGCGGTGCCACCCGGCTCGTCCGGATGGATGTCTTCCGAAGGGACCAGCGAAATGAGGTCCAGTGGGCAGACATCAGCGCAGAGCGCACACAGCACACACTTGTCGGTATCGAGCAGGATGTTGGCAAAACAGCGAAGGCACCGCTGTGCCTCACACCTGGCCTGCTCGATCGTGAATCCGGTTTCGACCTCGGCCAGACCGATACGTCGGTCGGTGGGGAGGGTTGGCACGTCCACCCGGGGCACCCGGTCGTATAGGTCGTCGAGACGGTGGAACTGCTCGAGTTGGACCATGGTCCCGGAATCCGCCTCCGCGAAACTACCGCCGAACGCTTCGTGGATTTCGCGGGCAGCACTGCGGCCATCGGCGATTGCCTCGATGAGTGTGCGAGGCCCGCGGGCGGCGTCTCCGCCGGCCCAGACCATGGGTAGGGAGGTGGCAAGGCTGTCGGCATCAACCTGGATCGTCCGCCGCGGACTGATCTCGGGGCCGTCTTCACCGAGGGCGTCGATGTCGATGGCCTGGCCGATCGCCATGATGATCGTATCGGCTTCGAGCGTCATCCGATCGGTGTTATCGAACTCCGGCGAGAAGCGCCCGTTCTCGTCGAACACCCGGGTAACGCCGATTGTCTCGATGCCTGCGACCTTTCCATTCTCGGTGACGATCCGGGCGGGGCCGCGACGGTTGACGAACGTGATGTTCTCGTGCTCCGCCTCTTCTATTTCGAACTCTGAAGCCGGCATCTCATGTTTGGCCTCGAGCGACATGATCGTGATTTCCTGCGCTCCGGTCCTGGCCGCAGTACGGGCGACGTCGAGAGCCTCGGTCATCGAGGCGCGCTCTTCGCCCTCGTCGTAATCGGCGTTCCGGCGGGCGATTTCGTCGTAGGTGGCGGCGCGCAGTGCGGTGCGTGCCGCGTCCATCGCTACGTCACCGCCCCCGATCACCACGACCTTCTCGCCGATGTCGGTCGCGAAACCCTGATTGGAGTTGATGAGGAACTCGATCGCCTTGAGAACACCGTCTGCTTCGTGCCCTTCGAGATCCAGTCCCCGGCCCAACGTCGCACCGATCGAAAGGAACAAAGCGTCGTGGCGGTCTTGTAATTCGCCGAGTGTCATGGCGTCGCCGAGCTTGGTGTTCAGATGCACCTCGACACCGAGATCGGTGATGGCCTTGATCTCGGCGGCCAGGAGGGTGCGATCCAACCGGTATTCGGGAATGCCGAGCAGCATCATGCCGCCGAGTTGCCCGGTCGCTTCGTACAACGTTACGCCGTACCCGAGGCGGCGGAGGTCGTGGGCGGCGGCCAGACCGGCGGGGCCGCCGCCGACTATGCCGACGCTCTCGGGTCGTGGATCGGCCGGGGGAGCAGCCACTTGTTTGTAGGTGTCCATTCCGGCTTCGACACCGAACTGATCGGTGACAAACCGTTTCAGAGCGCGGATGGCGATCGGCTTGTCGATCTCACCACGGCGGCAGGCGTCCTCGCAAGGAGCCGCGCAGACCCGACCGCAAACCGAAGCAAACGGGTTGGGAAGGCGAGCGGTCAGGTAGGCAAGTTCATCCTGACCGTCGGCGATGGCGGCGACGTACATTCCTGCATTCGTGTTGACCGGGCATGCCGCCAAACAGGGGATGTTCTCATCGAAGAAATGAAGTTTCTCCATCCCGAATACTCCGTCGTCGACGCCCTACTGCCCGATTCCGATCCTGCGACCCGGGTGCGCAGGAGAGTAGCAACCAGACCCGACGGTCTGTCGAATCGAGAGGCCCTTGTTGAGTGGCCATAGGCCTTTGGCCACTCGCCTCAGGGCGCGTTTCTGTCGCCGGGTAGCAACGCCCTTCGCTGATGGCTGATGGCTAATGGCTCAAGGCTCATCTCGCGGCTCCGTTGTTGATCCAGTCGATGATGATCTGGATCTGATCGTCGGAAAGCGCGCTACCCGGCGGCATCAGTGCTCCGTTGCCCAGGAGACGCTGTGCCAACGAACTGCCGTCGGCGTTTCCAGGCGACACCGCCGGTCCACCGTTTCCGCTGTTGATGGTCGAGTCGTAGGTTGCGGCATCCCATCCGCCGGATGAACCGTGACAGGCGCCACAACTTGCCGCGAGGATAGGTTGAACATCGACCGTCCAGGTGTATGCGGAGCCGCCTGCTTGCTCACCTCCGATCGTGACCTCTTCAGTCGCGCCTCCGGTGATCCACTCCACGATCAGATCGATCTGGACGTCGGAGAGTTCACCTGCGGGTGGCATCGTTTGCATTCCGGTGCCGCGCAAACTCCGCACCAGATTGCTGCCTTCGGGGTCACCAGGGATGACGGCCGGCCCGCTGTCCCCGCTCTCGATGACGAGCTGCATGCTGGAAGAATCCCAGCCTCCCAGCGAGCCGTGACAAGCGGAGCACGAGGCTTGGAAGATCGGCTCGATGTCGCGGGAATAGACGATCGTCCTGGACACCAGGGAGCGGATATGTTCGACCAGTCCCTCTACTTGGCCGGCTGTCAGCACGTCACCCCAGGCGATCATCGACGTTGCCGAGTGCCCCCGGTCGATGCTCGCGAAGAGCTCTTCGTCGGAGTACGCGTTCTGGAAGGTATCGCTCGTGAGTGACGGTCCGACAAGGTCGGCACCGCCCGCGCCGTCTTCTCCGTGGCACTGAGCGCAGAAGGTGGAGAACACCTGCCGGCTTCCTCCGGCGACAGGGCCCTGTTCGATTTCTGGCGGGAATTCGACGGGTGGATCGTCCTCCCACGCCCGAATGAACGCCACCAGCGCGTCGATTTCGTCGGAGGTCAAAGGCCCGCCTTCGGACTCGAGAAATGGTGCCATTCCCTCGGACGGGCCTTTCGAGATGATCGCTCGTATTGTGGCGTCGTCGCGAGTTTCCAGATAGATAGCGGTGCTTATCGGTGCGATGATGTTGGTCGGGTCGGACGGGTGCGGTCCGCCTTCCCCGAAGTCGCCGTGACAGGTCGAACAGAGCCGGCCGAATAGAGCTTGGCCGATGAGCGTGGGGGTTCCGCGGCTGGCGTCGAGGGTGTAGGTGGTGAGCGCCGTCAGTTGCTCTTCGGTCAGCACGTCGCCCCACAGCGGCATCGAGCGATGAGACATTCCGTCGGCGATGATCTCAACGGCGGTCTCGATATCGACGGCCGTTGGCACGCGAACGCCGTGGCAATCGGCGCAGTGCTGGGCGAACAGCGGTTCTCCGTCAGGAGACGAAGATGGTTCAACGACATACAGCGCGAGCAGTGTTATTTCGCTGTCCGGGAGCACGTCACGCCATTGGGTCATCTCCCGGTGGTTCCCGCCTTCCCGGATGAGAACCTCGAGTTGATCGCGGTCGCCATCCCAGTCGATCGCCGGCCCATGACATTCGGAGCAATACAACCCGTAGAGACGCTGGCCGTCTGGCGCAAGCAGGAAGTTGAGGAGAGCCGTACGATCTTGCCCGAATACGACCTCCTCCCACTCGGGAATGTCGAGATCGGCGTGGGCGGCATAGCCGGTTCCCTGACTGAGAGCAGCTTGAAGTTCGAATGGACTGACCGCGGCCAGATCACCTGAATCGTGACACTCGGCACAGTTGGCGGTGAAGATCGCCCCACCCTGCGGCGACACCAGGAATCCTGAGAGTGCGTCTATCTCATCGATTGACAGCGTGGCGGCAAAGGCCGGCATCCCTTCATGGCCGCCGGCGATTGTTTCGTGAAGGTTGGTTCCTTCGTGGATCTCGATCGCGGTGCCGTGGCACACGGAGCAGTGCTCGGTGAATAGGGCCGCCGCGTTGATCTCGCCGGTGACGTTGGCGGGCAATGGGATGTCGATCATTGATTGAACAGTGAGGAAACCCATGGCCGCCACCGCAACTCCCATCGATCCCATCACCCAGGTGCGGCTTCTGAAGTGGCGGAGCCTGGTCCTGTCCAGGTAAGGCATGGCGAAGAGAATGGCGAACCCGAGCGCCGGCAAGAGGATGACGCCGACGAACTCGAGGTTCCCGGGGAAGTACTTGAGCAACTGGAAGAGCCACAGGAAGTACCACTCAGGGCGAGGTGTGTAGTCGGCGTCCGACGGATCGGCTCGCTCTTCGAGCGGCGCACCACCGAAGTAGGCAAAACCAATGAGGACGATGAGAACGGTCAATCCAACGAGGACGTCTTTGAACACCGCGTCCGGGAAGAACGGGATGCCCTTCTTCTTGTCTTCGGCGTACTCCTCGAGGTACTCGGAGCGTTCCTCCGGTTTCATGCCTCGACCTCCAACTCAGGTCCTTCTTCCTCAGTTTCAGAGGCCTTTGGAGGGGCACTGATGCCGATGCGGACCACCAGGAACATGTGAATGCCGATCAACAGCATCAGCAAGGCCGGCAGCACCCATATGTGCATACCGTAGAACCGGGTCAAGGTCACCGCCGATAGTTCTTCGCCGCCACGGGCAAAGCGAAGCAACCACGGTCCAATGACGGGAACTACCTCTAGCATTCGCGTGCCAACGGTTGTTGCCCAATAGGCCTTCTGGTCCCACGGTAGGAGGTAACCGGTGAACCCGAAGGCCATGGTCACGGCGAGCAATCCAAGCCCGGTGAACCAGGTCACCTCGCGAGGGAACTTGTAGGCGCCGTGCACTACTACGCGGATCATGTGAAGCCCGGCCAGGATCACCATGGCGCTGGCTCCCCAGTGGTGGAGGCCGCGAATGAGCCAACCGGCCGTTATCTCATTGGTGATGAACGAGACGCTGTTATAGGCATCTTGGGGGCTCGGCACGTAATAGATCGTGAGCAGGATGCCGGTGAGGATCTGGTTCACCATGACCAGCAGCGTCGCGCTGCCCAGCGTGTACGCCCAGGTGACCTTCGGGATATTGCGAAGGGCGAGCGCCTTCCAAATCGGCCTCCAACCCATCCGCTCCTCGAACCAGAGGTCGATCTTCTCAATCATGCTTCGACCTTCCCTACGACGAAGAGCTGTTCGTCTTCGACCAATAGCTCGAACTGGTCGAGCGCTCTGGGTGGAGGTCCGGAAGCCACCGTCCCGTTCTTGTTGAACGTGGCGCTATGGCAAGGGCAGAAGAACTGCTCGTCATCTGTTATCCAACGAACCCGGCATCCAAGATGCGTGCAGATATTCGACATCGCGGAGAAGTTTCGGCCGTCCTCAGTGAAGACGTAGAAGGCCAGTTCTTCGGTTTGCGTGACCCAACCCGTCTTCCGCTCGATGGCGGCCTTGAACAACGTCGGTTCGCCGACGGGGAACTTGCTGATCGGCCCGAGTGGAAGTCTGTCGACTCCCAGTCCGCCGCGAGCTTTCGCCGGTGACACCAGATACGCGACCGTTGGGATGCCCATGAGCGCACCAATTCCGCCGACCATCGTTGTCGTGGCGCGACTCAGGAAAGTGCGCCGACTCATCTTCGCCATACCGGCCCCCGATGTCCATTGTTCCTCTCCGTGGACCATACCGTAATGACGTAGGCCTTTCCGGCCAAGGGTCCATCGGCTCTAGGGTTCAGGACTCCTTTCCGGAACCTGGCTCGGAACTTGGAAGGATCTCGGCCAGGAGGTCGGTTGCGAGCAGGTCGAGCAATCCGGCAAGAATCGGCGGGTCCGACGCCGCTGGATCTTCGACGCACGGAAGAGTTGTGTGCGGTTCCAGGCCCAGGGCGCGCCTGGCGGTGCGCACTGTGGTTTCGTCCGGAGGAGATCCGGTCCGGTTGAGTACGAGATAGGGGACCGGGCCCTCCCAATCGTGAACCAGTCGGGCGGCCCTGATCAAGCTGGTCGGATGGGCGTCGCAAACGAGAACGATGGCGTCACTGGTCGACAGGCTGGGGTTGCCGATCCGCCACGGCCCTGCGTCGGCGACCGACACTGTGAAGGCCGTCAGGACGGTGTCCAGGAGTTCGGCGGTGTTGAACGTGGCTGTCGACGGGAGCCCTGACCCACCGACGACGGTGAGTTCTCCCGGTCCTATCGAGTTCGGCTTCAACTCTCGATCTCCCGATCTGGCTGCATCGACAATGTCGACAAGGCCCGGCCCCGGGCCGAGGCCGAGTCGGAACGCGACGCCGGGGGCCTCGATGTCGAGATCGACGATGGCCGTCGGTGTTCTCCGCGCGATGGATTGCGCCAGGGCGACGGCGACTTCGGTTCTACCGGGAGCGCCTCGAGGGCCGGTGACCGAGATCAGGCGCCCGGTCTGAATTGAGGGGAGTGAATCCGCAGCAACCATCGATGCAGCGCTGAGCAGATCCTCGGCGGGCGTGCTGTCGGGAAGCGCCACATCCACGCCACCCCGGCGCAGCAGTTCGTGGCCCGGCCGATCTCCGCTGGGATAGACACCGATGACTCGGGTTCCGTTTCGCCGAATGGAACGGATCCGGCTGGAAGTGATCCACGAAGTCTCGGCTCCCACTACGACGATATCGAGTGGGGCTGCGCGCTCCAGGTCCTGGGGCTCGTAGGCCCTCCGCACGACCCGGACGGTTGGATCGCGGCGAGCCGCATCGACCAGCTTTGGCTCCCACTCACGGGCAGAGAGAACTGTGGCGATGCGTGGCCGGTTCATTCGGCCTCCTCGAATTTCATTCGGCCTCCTGGAAGCCTGCCGCGACGATCTGATGCAGGAGGACGAACCGGCTTCGTTGGCCGAAGCGCAACACGACGTGATCGGAGCCGACCGCGTGAACAACTCCGACGGCCGCTCGTCCGTCGATACACCAGAGTGTCGTGTGCTCGCCGCGGTCTTCCGCGTCGATCAACCGATCCCGCAGTGATCGTCGCCTCCACCAGGTGGTGCGGGCGGCGGCCTGCTCGGCTTCCACCACTCGCTCCCACTGTTGGCGGAGGCGGCGGGAGACGTCGACGAGATCCGGGTGTCTGAGGGGATCCATTTCTCCTCTTCGAGAGTGTTAGTGATAGTTTAGATGCATTAGTGCTCTACAGGGGTGCTGTTAGATGGGATGTTTTCGCGACCTTCGCTCTGCTTGCCGTGGGCTCCAAGTCGGCAATACCCTGTAGGCCCATGGAGCGCATCGAAGTTGGCATCGCCAAGGAGTGGTTGTCGGTGGCCGATATCAGCCGCTACATGGATGTTTCGTCCTACGTCGTTACCGGCGTGCTTCGCTCCGGTGACCTTCCCGCTGTGAAGTTCGGACGGGAATGGCGCGTCGCCCGGATTGATTTCGAGAACTGGATCAATGAGTCACGGTCTGCCGGCTAAACGCCGGCAGATTTGAGTTCCTTCGGAACTCACCGCCACATCGAGGTCTGCCGGCTAAACGCCGGCAGATTTGAGTTCCTTCGGAACTCACCGCCACATCGAGGTCTGCCGGCTAAGCGCCGGCAGATTTGAGTTCCTTCGGAACTCACCGCCACATCGAGGTCTGCCGGCTAAGCGCCGGCAGATTTGAGTTCCTTCGGAACTCACCGCCACATCGAGCTACTCGCGACCCGCGACCCGCGACTAGCGTCGTTCTCATGGAGATGTGGAACGTGATCGTTTGGAACGACGAGGTCAATCTCGCTGCGCACGTCGCGTACGTCTTCCGGCGACTCCTTGGTTTGACTCGCGACGATGCCACCGCGCTCATGCTCGATATTCACCGCCGCGGTTCGGCGATGGTGGCTACCGGTGCCCGCGAACACGTCGAGTTGACGTGCTTCCGCCTGAGGACTCACGGCCTCGATGCCACACTGGAGCCGGCATGAGTGAACCATTCGCTCCTTGCGCAGGAGGAGTGCGCATGACTCTCGCGCCGTGGGAAGTCGATCTGCTGTCCCTGGTGCCTGCCCTGCTTGATTCGGTCGGGAAGTTCGATCCGGATCCGGCCGTCGACCGGTTGGCTTTGCGGGCCTATCCACTGGATGAAGATGCCGACGACGAGTTTCGACGCCTGCTTGCCGACGAACTTCAACACGGACGGGCGGCTGATCGATCGGCCTTCTCCATCACCGTCGAGTCCGGCGTCGACGGCGTCGTATTGTCGACGGCGGAGGCAGAGGCGTGGCTGCGGGTGCTGGCTGAGGCTCGACTCGTGCAGGCCGCTCGGGCCGACCTGCCGGGTGGGAGTGAGAAGGGATCCGACCAAGCTCTATTCGACTACCTGTCGTGGGTGCAGGGTTCACTTGTCGAAATACTGGATGAGGTGTTGCCCTGACCACGGTGCGTACTCACGATATGGCACACGGCGGAGAGGCAGTCGGGCGCGCCGACGGCAAGGCCATCTTCGTGGATGGTGCCCTTCCCGGCGAGGAAGTCGAGGTCGAGATTCTCGAGGATCATGGCTCGTGGGCGCGGGCCGCGCTGATGACGGTTGTCGAGCCATCCAGCGATCGGGTTGAGCCGCGTTGTGGCCACTTCGGCCGGTGTGGTGGCTGCCAGTGGCAGTTCGCTCCGCGAGAGACTCAGGCGATATGGAAAAGGGACGTTGTCGCCGGCCAGTTGCAGCATCTGGGCAAGATCGCCGATCCCGATGTCCGTTCGACGGTGACTCCCGGCCCTGCGTTCGGGTATCGCAACCGGATGGACTTCCGTGTCGCGGAAGGGAAACCCGCCCTGTACCGGCGCCGGACCAGGGAACTCGAAGTGTTGAATGAGTGTCCGCTTCTCCCGGAATCTCTGAGGGGCATGCTCGACGAGGCCGGTGATCTCTCTCCGCTTCGTCGTATCACTCTTCGGGTGGGAAGCAACACGGGTGATCGATTGGCGATCGTGTCCGGGCGTGTCCCCGATACGGCCGGCGGTTGGTCATTCCCGGTGTGCGCCGTCCGGCGGGGCCGCCCGGAACCGATCCACGGTGACCCGGTATTTTCCGAGAAGGTCGGCGACACGACCTTCCGGGTGACGGCGTCGGCGTTCTTCCAGAACAACACGGCAGGTGCCGAGTCGCTGGTCGACCTGGTCGGGGAGGCGCTCAACGTGACTGAGACCGATGTGCTGCTGGACGCCTACGCCGGCGGAGGTTTGTTTGCGTTGACGGTCGGGAGGAATGCCCGTCGCGTTGTAGCGGTCGAGTCGGCCGGCATGGCTGCGGATGACCTCGCCTACAACAGCAAAGCCGCCGGAGTCGAGGTCGAGGGGTTTTCAACGCCGGTTGAGAGCGGCATCGGCGGTGCGGTTTGGTCGGTGGCGGTCTGCGATCCGCCCCGGACGGGCCTCGGCGTTGAGGGAGTGGCGGCAATCACCACCGCCACCCCCCGGGCGATCGCCTACGTCGCTTGTGACCCGGCCAGCCTCGCCCGCGACGCCCACTTGCTGGGTGAAGCGGGATACGATCTCGACTACGCGGTCCCGGTCGACATGTTCCCGCAGACCTTCCACATCGAAACGGTGGCACGCTTCCAACTCCGTTGACTCATTCTCGGCAATGCAATGGCGCGCGGAGGACAACAGCATTGCTGAGAAAGGTTCCGGGAGTTTCTCAGCAATGCTGTGGCGCGTGGAGAGCAACAGTATTGCCGAGAAAGCCCTTTCATGCGGGTACGCTGGCGCCATGCTCGGGATGTATCGACCCGCCCGCCCGGCGGTGGTTGCCGTCGTGGTGGCCCTTCTTATCGCCGTTCTGCCGGTGATGGCTGCGGCGGCCTCCGGGCGAACTCCCGGGTCGTCCGTTATCAGTGTTTATGAGCCGGGTGGGCTCTCCACCGAAACCGAATTAGCCGTACTCGGAGTCGCCGCCGAACACGGCGCCCGATCGGTTTCCGTCCACCGCGGAACGCTTCAGTTGACCGGCGTCTATCGCGCCGGCGAGGTCGTTCAGGAGACAGATCCCGGATTCTTCATCCCCATGTCGTCGCTCGCCGTCGATCCGGGCCGCTCGGCTCCGTTGATCGGAGACGAGGTGGCTACTGCACTGGCCGAAGGGACGGTTGTGTTCGGCGAGACCTCTGCCGCCCTGCGCGGAGCCCGGGTCGGTGACGAGGTGGAGTTCATCGGCTGGGACGGCTTACCCCATCGGTTCACGATTGGAGCCGTAGCCCCGGACTCGAATGTGTGGTGGAGCGAACTCGTCTTCTCGGAAGACTCGGCCGCCTCATTCGGGTTTCTGCGTAAGTCTTCGATGTTCGTATGGGGTTTCCGTTCCCAGGATGAGATTGTGATCGACCTCTGGACGCGGTTGCCGGACGTCCGACTGCGGATGTCGAGTCCCGACGACCCGGCTGATCCCGACGGAGTACTGCCGACGGTCATCGTCAAGCAACGGTTCGGCGAATTCTCCTATCGCCCGACCGGCGTCGGCGAGAAGATCGAGATCGAACCGGCCTGGAAAGAGGCAAACATCGTTGATGTCACCTTTCCGCTCCTTGGGCCGTTTCGCTGCCACCGTGCCGTGGTTCCGTACCTGAGAACTGCCATTCTCGAGGTGATAAGTCAAGGTCTGTGGACGCACATCGATCCACAGGATTTCCAGGCCGCCGGTGGCTGCTACAACCCGCGCCTGATTCGCGGCGGTGACAAGGGCGGGGCCGTCTCTCGACACACCTGGGGGATTGCGGTCGATATCAATCCGAGCGATAACCCCTACGGCGGCCGTATCGGAATGGACCCCAACATCGCCGCCATCTTGCAGAGCTGGGGGTTCGCCTGGGGCGGCGGGTGGACCTACACCGACGGCGGCCACTTCGAGTGGAATCACATACCCGACCATCTGACGGAAGGATGACCCCGTGGAACTCGCTCGAAGTATCGAAGTAGCTCGGGGTTGGAGAGACGAAGGCAAGTCGGTCGCGGCGGCCACTCTGGTTCGTGTTCGCGGCCCTGCTCCGCGGCCACTCGGGAGCCGATTCCTGGTTTCTTCGGCGGGTGATATGGAAGGGTCGGTCTCGGGCGGATGCGTGGAGAACGACGTGTTCCTCCACGCTCAGCAAGTACTCGAGGACGGACGGGCTCGGCTCGTCGGCTACGGCATTTCGAACGACGCCGCCTTCGAAGTCGGTTTGTCCTGTGGTGGGGAGATCGACGTGTTCATCGAGCGCTGGACCGACACTCCATGGGAGAGGGTCGATCCGAGTCAATTGGCCGTCATCGCAGTCGTGGTGGCCGGTCCGGATCTGGGTGCCAGAGGCATATTCGATGCCGGGTCGGGCTTGACTGGTTCCACGCTTCCGGTGTCGCTCATCACCGGCCTTGCAGAACCAGTCCGCGTTGCTTTGGAGACGGAGCGACCAGCCATTGTGGGCGTCGGTGAGTCTGAGGTGTTCCTGGAAGCTGTTGCGCCGCTGCCCCGGTTGATCATCTTCGGCGCCGTTGAGATCGGTCAAGCTCTCGCATCTCTCGCGGCGCGGTCGGGGTTCGAGGTCACCGTGTGTGATCCGCGTTCCGCCTTTACCACCGCGGATCGCTTTCCTGATGCAGTTGAGATCATTGCGGCGTGGCCCGAAGAGGCGGTCGAGCAACTGGGGTTCGACGGGCGCACGTTCGTCGTT
Source organism: Acidimicrobiia bacterium (assembly GCA_030598025.1). Taxonomy (GTDB): domain Bacteria; phylum Actinomycetota; class Acidimicrobiia; order Spongiisociales; family JAHEDJ01; genus JAHEDJ01. The sequence continues at coordinate 14,436 of JAUVQS010000010.1, forward strand.
GTGCTGTCGCACGATCCGCGTTACGAGGATCCAGTCGTGAAGGCTGCTTTGTCTCAGAACGTGAAGTATCTAGGAGCGATGGGGAGTCAGAAGACCCACCGCAAACGGCTGCAGCGTCTTGCCGAAGCCGGTGTGCCGCCGGCCGCCCTGGCGCGAATCCACGGGCCGATCGGGCTTCCTCTGGGTGCGGAAGGTGCTGGAGAGACTGCGGTTGAGATCCTTGCTGAGATGATCAAGGTCCGCCGTACGGACGAGGCCGGCGGGTCGGCGGGCGCGGCGAACAACTGACTCTGGGCGCGGCGCCGAACCGTATAGTGGTGCTGTAGCCACTCGAAAGCACCCGATGTCGATCGCCGCCCTCATCCTCGCCGCAGGTTCATCAACCCGCCTGGGGACTTCCAAGCAGTTGCTGCCGTGGGGAGAGGTAACACTCCTCGAGCATGTCATCGCGCGCACCAGATCGTTTGGGATCGATGAGATCTGGGTCGTGATCGGCCACGACTCCGAGGAGGTTCTCGATGCCGTCGATTTCGGTGGTGCTTCGGTCGTGATCAACGACGAGTACCCGGAAGGCATGGCTTCCTCGCTTCGCGTTGGCCTGGACTCGCTCACTCGAGAGTCGCGGGCTGAGAAGGTCCTCATTGTCCTCGGAGACCAACCCGATGTTCGCAGCGACGTCGTCGGCGAGTTGATGAGTATTGCGCGGCGCGAGAAGCGATCGGCAGTAGTTCCCAAGTACCGCTATTCATGGGCGAACCCCGTGATCATCGATCGATCATTGTGGGCGCGCCTGATGAGTCTCGATGGTGACGCCGGCGCACAGCGACTGCTCCAGGCACATCCGGAGTGGGTGAGGGAGGTCTGGTTCGAGCACCTTCCGCCCCGGGACATTGACACACCTCACGACGTTCAGGAGCTGCAGCCAAAATCCGACCGGCCGGATGCCTGATGTTTTCGGTAGGCTGCGATTCGAGAAGTGGCCCTGGTGGGAATCGAGAGAGGAGAGGGAGTGCCTTCAATTGACGCCGTCGAGGGGATCGGACAGCGGACTGCGACCAAGTTGAGGAAGAACGGGATACGCACGACGGAGGCACTGCTCAAACGCGCCGGTGATCGCAAAGGCCGCAGGAAGCTGGCCACCGAGACGGGTTTCACCGAGAAGCAACTCCTCGAGTGGGTCAACCGCTCGGACATGATGCGATGCAAGGGCATCGGGGGCGAGTATTCAGATCTACTCGAGTCGGCCGGTGTCGACACGATCAAGGAACTCCGGCGTCGCAACGCCGCCTCGCTGACGAAGAAGATGGTCGAGATCAACGAGAAGAAGAAGCTCGTTCGTCGCCTGCCGACTGAGTCGATGGTTTCCCGGTGGATTGAGTTTGCCAAGGATCTCGAGCCGACGGTGAAGCATTAGCCGTTAGCGATTAGCCCCTAGCCATTAGCTAATTGCCAACAGCTAAGGGCTAAGGGCTTGACTGCTACTTGGCGGCAGGTTTCTTGGCAGCCGTCGTGGTTTTCTTGGCGGCGGGCTTCTTGGTGGCCGTTGTGGCGGCCTTGGTTGCCGGCTTCTTGGTGGCAGGTTTCTTGGCCGGTGCCGTCTTGGCGGCGGGCTTCTTGGCAGTCGCCGTCGTCTTCTTCGCAGCCGGCTTCTTGGCTGCCGCGGTCTTGGCGGCCGGCTTTTTGGCCGCCGGCTTCTTCTCAATCTTGATTTCGGGCTTCTCAACCTCGTCACCGGGAGCGAAGGACTCACGCCATGAACTCAGGATGTCCTCGAGTTGGTCGCGCAGTTTGCCGACGCGCTCCTGGATCTCGTCCAGGTCCACCCGGGCACTCAGATCTTCGACGACCTTCTGCTCGGAGATCTTGTTGACGAGCTTCTCGCCCTCATCGGCCCACAGGTCGAACTCTTTGCGAGCATCTCCGGTGAACTTGTCGCTCATGTCGCCGACCCGGTCGGTCAGCTTTTCCGAGAGCTCCTTCAGAGCATCGCCTGTTCGCTTCATCGTCACCATCGGCGCACCGACGGCGGCGTAGAACGCCTTCTTTGAATCGATCATGTCTTCTCCTGTTTGTCCGGCTCGGCCCCATTCGACTCGATCAGAGTTCGGTAGAGCTCGAGCAATACTTGTTTCTGGCGGGTGCTCAGCACAGTGTCTGCTTCAACGGCCTCAACGACCGTTGGCGGCGAGAAACCTTCTTCGAGCAACCCGGCCCTCACGTACATCGACTCCGCTTGAATCGACAACGCTCGTGCGAGCGATTTCAAGATCTCGGCCGACGGCTTCCGCAGTCCTCGCTCGATCTGGCTGAGGTAGGGATTGGAGATCCCTGCTCGATCGGCCAATCGGCGAAGCGACATTCTGGACCGTTGGCGTTGCTGACGGATGTATGCCCCGAGTTCTCCGAGGCCTGATCCGTCTTCCTGTTTCTCGCTCACGTTAACAATATATCGCAGAGCGCTAACTATTGCAAGCACAGCGAGAGACCGTTGACAGCGGTCGAGCATGGGCGAATTGCGAATTGGGAATTGCGAAATGCGGATACCGGTTCCCAGGTCCCCCGTGGTTCGTTGCCCCCCTCGCCCTCGAAGACTCGGGCACTCCCCCCACTCCGTGAGGGGAGAATGCTGCTGATTAGAGCGTCTCCTCAGAACCTGGAGTCGCCCCGCTCTTCGAGCATGTCATCGAGGGCGGCCTGGACGACCTCCCTGGTCTGCTCGGCCAGTTCGAGAACCGTCAGCCGGTCGGTCCCGGGACCCGGCGCCGGTGGGTGGATAGGAGGGAGAAATCTGATTCGCCATTTGACCGGAAGCGGAATCGGATTGAGGAACACGCCGAGCTCCTCGACGCGTTGTTGCGGGAAGAACAACTTGAACAACTGAGCCAGGCGGCGTGAGCTGAAGAGTGCCGGGTGGACGTCCTCCGATCCAACGATGGCAACCGGAACGATCGGTGCCCCTGCGTCGATGGCAAGCGAGGCGAAACCACCCCGACCGAATCTCCGCAGCTGGTATGCCTCGGAATGCGGCTTCTGAAAGGCCGGGACACCCTCCGGAAACGCCCCCAACAGATACCCATTGTTGAGCACCCAGCGAGCATCCTCTTTGCTGGCGAACGCCGCCCCTGCCTTTCGATAGAGGTGGGACAAGAAGGGAGCGAGGTTGAGAATCTCAGTTCCTACCACCCGCACTCTGCGCGGCAAATCCGCCTCGTTGAGAACAGCAAGCTGCAACATCACGCCGTCGTACGGGATGAAAGCTCCGGCATGGTTGCAGACGAGGACGCCGGCTCCCGTCGCCGGCACGTTCTCAATGCCCTCAACCTCGACGCGGAAATACTCGAAGTAGAGGAAGTTGGCGATGTGCCAGATCATCTCGGACACCACCGGATCCAGGCCGAGGGCGTCGATGTCGTACGAGGCGAGCAGCAGGTGCCGGAGCAGCGCCGGCCAGGTGTCGATGCCGAGATGACCTGCCGCCGGTACTGCCAGATCGGAAATATCGGTGCCGCCGTGCAGCGCGCAGCGATCTCTGCCGGCGATGGCGGGCAGCCCGCAGGCGAACCCTTCGATCGTCCTCAAGGTGCACGATTTGCGGGAATCGACCATCCAATCGAATCGTCGACCGGCATGGATGCGGCGGCGGCGCGCCTCTGAGATCTCCGACGCGGAAGCCGATGAACGCTTCGATCTCTTCGGTTCGGAATGTGATTGAAGCTCGGTTCGGAGAGCATCGATCAGCTCGCTCTTCGTCATTCTTGAGCGCCCCGGGATTTCGGCGGCCCTGGCAAAGGCGCGGAGCTCATCTCGACTGAGGCGCTCGAGGAGGAGGGACATGGAGTCGGTCATTACACGGTCCCCGGGGCGGTGACACGACCGTACGAAGTCAGCACCGCCTGCCGGGCGGTGAGCTCTGGTTTCCAACCGAATGAGTCCTTCATGAGTGTGGTATCCATGACGCGCCCGTAGCGAAGGTAGTGCTCGAGGCTTCCGGGGAATCGGTTGCCGAGGGTCCCAAGGCCACGAAGCGCGGCGCGATGCTGGGGTCCGAGGAGCGGTTGGGGGAGTCGCCGCCCGAGCCTCAGCACGCGACTGAGGTACAGCTGTCCGTCGGCGGCGATATTGAAAGTTCCCGGCACATGGGTCGCTACGGCGTGCAGCAGCGCCGACACGGCGTCTTCTTCGTGAATGACCTGCATTCTGGGGTCGTAACCGAGAAGCGTTGGCACGACCGGGAGTCGGATGTACCTGCTTATCGGATTGCCAATCTCGGCACCGATGATCGGTGCGAGCCGCAGAGTTGTGAAGGTGACGTCGGGCACATCGAGCGCAACTTCTGCCAGTAGACCTTCGACATCGCGAATACTCCGCGAGCGCGCACTGGTGGTTCGTTTCGGCGCGGTGGCCTCGTTCAGGATCGACGGCTGCCGCGGCCCGGAGCCGTAGAACGCCGAATCCGACTTCATCACGACCTTCTCGATTCCGGTGCACCGCTGAAGGGCTCCGAACAGTCCACGCGCTCCCATGACTACGCGGCTGTGGGATTTCTCGCGGCCGAGGATTGCGGCGCGGTCAACCGCCTGCAGGTGGATCAGTACATGGGGTTGGGTGTCGAGGAAGAAATGAGCGAAATCGAGTTCGTCGATCGCCAGATCGTGCATCGGTGAGTTGACCTCAATGGTGGGGGGCAACTCGTCGACGGCGATGACCTCGACTTCCGGAAGACTCTCGAGCCGTTGAATGAGGCGGCCGCCCGTCCATGTCGCTGCCCCGGTCACCATGATCCGCCTCATCCGTCAAGTGTACGACTTGAAACGGCGTCCCCGTTCGGTCGTTACCATGCCGCTATGCGAGCGCTTCTAGTTGAGTCCCCTGCCGATCTGCCGGCCGGCTGGCTTCAGGAACTCACCGACGAATTCGTCGAAGACCCGCAATGCCGATTGGCGTTGTTCGGTGGTGACGAGTCTGGTGCTGTGTTGTTCAGCGTTTGGTCACCCTCGATCATTGATGAAGTAGCGAGCGGGCTTCGGGAGACCACACCGTCGGGTGCAACGATTCGTTTGCTCGCTTTGGCCGACAGCGGCTTCACCGATTTCCTATCCGGCGGGGCGCTGGGAGAATGAGCTCGATGATCATCGTCATGAAGAAGGACGCCACACCGGAAGATGTGGCTCACGTCGTGGAGCGACTCGAGAGCATCGATTCGCAGGCGCACATTTCCGAGGGTCGATTCCGGACCGTCATCGGTGCCCTCGGTGATCGTGTGCGGATTCAACAACTGCCGTGGGAAGCGATGCCGGGGGTCGAGCGAGCCGTCCCGGTACTCAAGCCGTTCAAGTTCGTGAGTCGTGACTTCCAGGAAGACGACACCGTGATCGAGACCCGTGGGGTTTCCATCGGTGGCGGTACGTTCACCGCCATCGCCGGGCCATGCGCGGTCGAGGACCGCGACCTCCTGTTCAGAGCAGCAGAAGCCGTGAAGAAGGCCGGGGCAACGGTTCTGCGTGGAGATGCGTTCAAACCCCGAACGTCGCCTTACTCTTTCCAGGGGCTCGGGGAGGCCGGGCTTGAGATGCTGGCCGAGGCCCGCGAGGAATTCGACATGCCGTTCGTGGCCGAAATCCTCGACCCGCGCGACATCGAACTCGTTTCGTCCTACGCAGACATTCTCCGCGTTGGCACCCGTAATATGTCCAACTACCCGCTTCTGACCGAGGTCGGCAGACAACCCAAGCCGGTGATGTTGAAGCGAGGATTCACCGCGACGATCGAAGAGTGGTTGAACGCCGCCGAGTACATCTACAAAGAGGGCAATCACGAGATCCTGATGGTCGAGCGCGGGATCCGCACCTTTGAGACTGCCGCACGAAACACACTCGACATCACGGCCGTGCCGATTCTGAAGGGGCTCTCACATCTGCCGGTGATCGTTGACCCTTCCCACGCTGCCGGCCATCGTTATCTCGTCGCCCCGCTGGCCAGGACCTCGGTTGCCGCAGGAGCAGATGGGTTCATGGTCGATGTTCATCCGGATCCCGAACTGGCCAAGGTCGACGGTGCCCAGGCTCTATTGCCGGAGGAGTTCGCCGAGTTGATGGATTCGATCCGCCGGCTCGTTGCCGCCCTCGGCCCCCAAGAGTGACCTCTCGATCTGCGGCCGTGGCCGGCACCGGGCTGATCGGTGCCTCTACGGGTCTGGCTCTCAAATCGGCGGGATGGAAGGTCACCGGTTGGGACCCGGATGTTGCTGCCTTGTCTACCGCCATGGAGATCGGCGCCCTCGACGATCGCGCCCCGTCGTTTCGTGAGTCGATTGAAGGGGCCCAGTTGATTGTTCTGGCCGGCCCTCCCCGGGCCGTGCTGGCAACGCTCGGCGACCTCGACACCGACACGCTGGTCATCGACGTCGCCGGCGTGAAGGAACCGATCTGCCGGGCGGCTGCCCATCTCGATCACTTCGTCGGCACTCATCCAATGGCGGGTCGTGAGCAGTCGGGTCCGGGAGCTGCCTCGGGCTCGCTGTTTCGTGGCGCAAGTTGGGTGATTGCCGAAGACGGCGCTGATCGGGCGGATCTGGAGCGCGTTGAAGAGATCGTGTCGTCGCTGGGAGCGAATCCGATTCGTATGTCGGCTGCCGACCATGATCTGGCCGTGGCGATTGTCAGCCACCTGCCGCAGGTGCTGGCGGCGACGCTCCTGGGTGAGGCCGATCGTCATGATGAGGCACTTCCCCTGGCCTCGGGCAGCTTCCGTGACCTGACACGGGTCGCCCTTTCGGATCCGGGGCTGTGGACCGAACTGCTCGGTGAAAACCGTGCCGCCGTCGTTTCCGAGCTGCGAAGCTTTGCGGAACGACTTGGAACCATCGCCGACGATGTCGAATCCGAGACGAGTGTCGAGCCGTTCTTGAGCAGTGCGAGGGATTTGCGCCGAACTCTGGCGCCACCAGTCATGGCCGTTCGGGTCATTCTCGAGGATCGCCCGGGCGAGCTGGCCGCGGTCGGTCGGGCGCTGGCCATCAGCTCTGTGGATGTGCGCGATCTCCAACTGAGGCACGGCCCGCAGGGCGGCGGCGGTGTACTCACACTCTCAGTGCGCCCGGGAGAAGCCGAAGCACTCCGCGGCGCGCTGGCGAGCGAGGGTTTCGCGCTAGGGGGCTAGGAAGCTGCGTCTGCTTA